>CAIJFC010000185.1 GCA_903819815.1 uncultured Bacteroidota bacterium | reverse complement strand
TTTTCATTTATAAAATATACTTTCTCCTTGGGTTTATTTTCATAAAACCATTTTCCAGCCATGGCATCCGCTTGAAAAGTTAATAGTTTGGGGTAAAAAACAGAACTCAAAAAAACGTTCAAAACTAATACATAACTAATTAGTCGGAAAATTCCATTGATAGGGAGTTTTTTAATTTTTAGCAGTAAAAAAAGTTGAAGCCCAATCAATAAATAAATCAGATAATTTATTTCTGTAAAGAAAAATAATGGGTAAATAGTGATTACAATTGCCACTAAAACACCAAAAGCAAAATAAATTCGTTCCCAAATAAGCTGCTGCTTTTGAGTTAATTTATCCATGTAAATGGCGCAAATAATACTCGCAAATGGAAGTGTCACAAAGATGTAATGTGGCAACTTGTATTTGGAAAGTGATAACAAAGCAAAAAGTAAGATAAACCCACTTAACGTAATCATTTCAGGGGCTTTTGTAGTATTTTTATTTGTAAGTTTTTTAAACTGATAAAACAAACCAGCATATAAAATTAATATCCAAGGGAAAAAGTCCCAGCTAATGGATCCTATGAAAAAATGCCAAGGCAAACCATTATCCCAAACGTTTTCACCAGTAATTCTTCCAAAACTCTGTAACCAATAATAAAAATAAAGTCCACTTTGCTCCAATTTTCCATTGATCATTTTTTCAGGATGCAAATCAAATTGGGTGTAAAGTCCATAAGACATAGGAATTAAAAGAACGGCAACAATGAAAATAAAAAACAACCAGGAAAAATTAAATATCTTGTTCCATTGTTTTTGATACAACAGATGAATACCTATTGGCATTAAAACGGCAATGATTCCAATAGGTCCTTTAGCCATCATTGCAAAAGCAGTAAAAACAGCTGCAAAAAACAAATAGGAAATTTTATTTTTATGCCAATATTCTGAAATTAACCAAATCGCTATTATGACACAAGAGGTCAATATTCCATCTGTTCTAACATCATTGGACATTAGAAAAAAAGCTTGACAAGTGGCAAACACAATTACGGCGTTTTTGGCTATTTTTTGGTTGTAATAAAGGGTAGTGAATTTGAAAATAGCTACCAATGATAAGAGTAGGAAAAGAAAAGCGCCAATTTTATAGGCAAAATTGCAAATTCCTAAAGCGTTCATACTCCAACTTGAAATCCAAAATAAGAATGGGGGTTTGTCTAAGTAGTCACTTTGCAAATCATATACTTGTAAGTAGGAATGATTTTGTAGCATTTCTAATGAGATAGAAGCATATTGGGCAGCATCGATTCTCATGATGTCTAAAAACAAATTGTTGATATGAATTAATAGAATTATCCCGCAGATGATTTTTTCAAATACGGTAAAATTCAATTTAACTTCAGTAAACAATTTCATAAAATACCATTTTTATAACTTACCGAAATCTCATTTTATGACTTGTGTCGAGCTTGAAATCAGTAATAATGCGAAAATATGTAAATAATTGACACTATCCTAAAAAGTTCGCAAAAGAGTAAGGGTATTGATACACTAAATACCAATACCCTTCCCTATTTTACTATATAAAAAAAACTTTTTCGAGTAGTGTTGTAACTACTTTTTAATCACTCGCACTGATTTTGAAACCTCACCTTGGATTACCACAACATTATAAATTCCACTTGGAAAATTAGTGCCCAATTTTTGGTTATTCATTTCAATTGAATTAACAGAGTGAGATTCTAATAATCGACCCATCATGTCGTATATTTTAATAGCAACTTTTTCTTCAGTGCCATTGATTAAATTCAATTGAAAATTAGAATTCGTAGGATTTGGAAAAGCTACTAATTTCATTTCATTTGAATTCAATGAAGAATCCACCGTGTTTAAACTTGGATTTGAAATTAAGTAAACTCCAGGCGAACCAATTTCAGTGGCACTATTTACAGCAACAAAAGCACCATTTACACCCACAGCACTTAGACTTGAAACTGCGGTAGTAGTAGTATTAAATCCTGCTGTATTATCAAAAGTGGCAAAAGTCGTAGTAGGTGAAGCACCAAATAAAACGGAAGCTTCTGGAGTGGTACTTGTTGCATTATATATATTAACCTGATCCCCACTTGAACCTAAACCTACACCACTACCGGTGTAGTTTCCAATTCGTAAACCTGCTGGTGGATTCGTTCCAAACCAGTTGCTTTTAAACGCTGTAGTTTTACCTGGCAAGTCAGTTGTTTCAATGAAAATTACCGATTCCCCAGGGTTGATACTAGTTATTCCACTTAATGCTACTGCTGCTACAGGTGATTGAGAATTGTCGTCTACTTTCCATCCTGTAATATTCAATGCTACCGCTTTTGTATTGGTTAATTCAAACCAATCTGCAGCTAAAGGACTACTTCCACTAGCCCATGGTGCTACTTCAGAAATAATTAATTTTCCTACGTTTCCTGGCGAACCTATTTGAAGTAAATCATTAATTGCTGCAAACGCTCCGTTAACCCCAATTTGGCTCAACAAAGTAATTGTTGCATTATTTAAACCAGCGGCATTATTAAAAGAAAAATTAGTAGTAGCAGCTCCAAAAACTACATTGGCTTTTAGATTTCCATTGGCATCAAATAAATTAACCGCATCGCCTCCAGTACTTAATCCAATACTAGCACCTGTATACGAACCTACTTGTAGATTTGCTGGAGGATTAATTCCAAACCAAGTCGATTTAAAATTGGCAATAATTGTTGCTGCATTGGTAGCGCTGGTTTCTAAGAAAATAACTGATTCACCTGGAGCAATACTTGTAATTCCTGTTAATGGAAGTGCGGATGTGAATAAATTAGAATTGTCATCTACTTTCCAACCCGTAATATCAAGTGCGGTTGAACCGTAATTGGTAACTTCAAACCAGTCAGCCGCTACACTAGTCGTTCCACTTGACCATGGAGTAACTTCAGTAATTGCTACTGTTGCCGCTGAAATTGTTTCTACAGCTACGTCTAGAACAGTTAATACGTAATTTACAGTTGCATCTGGAGTAGCTCCTATTGAAGTATCGTCAACATTTACAGTGATTGCATAACTCGATTTAGTTTCAAAATCCAATACCGTTCCGGATCTAATGAACAAACTAGAACCGATAATTTGAAAATAAGCCGCATCTGGACCTGAAATTGTTAGGTTATTTGTACCTAATCCATCGTCGGCAACCACAATATCTGCTACTCTAACTGCTGATGTAGTATTACTATTTTCTAATATTGAACTGGTTATATTGTTTAAAGTAATAGCAGTTGGTGCAGTATTTGCAGCGGTAGAAAGAGCATACACCCATAATTGTGGGTAGTCGATACCTCCTCCTCCATTTTCACTTATAACATACAATTTATAATCCCGATCCATTGTTAAACCTTCATGTTGTTGATTAGGAAGGTCCAATGGATTTCCTAAATCTGAAACAATATTCAAGGTGCTAGAGATTACCCCACTTCTATTTACATTAACAATTTTAGCGCTTTCTTGGCTTAAAACCAATAAGTTAGGATACAATGCGTTGGTTGATAATGCTGGTATATTTGATAATGCAAATACATCGGCAACATCAGTTACTGGTAATAATGTAGGGTCAAATAAGTTAATTGAATTTTCTGTTGTTGGTGAACCGTTAGTTGCGGTACCAGCAGCAAAATCAACTCCTGTTTGGAATATTCCGATAGGTGTTATTTCTTTTAAAACAATATAACCACCAGTCAATGGATCATAAGACAATCCTTCTGTTCCAGTATTAGGAGCAAAAGTCCCAATTTTTACCGTTTGTGTATTGGCTCTAGTAAGCGTAGTTCCAGCAACATAAGTGAATTTTACCAACTGTCGGTCTCTTTCTTCTGTTAATACAAATTGACCGTTTCCAATATAGGTAATCCCTTCTGTATCATAAAACTCGGTTCCTTGAGGGCTAGCCCCTTGAGCTAAAGTCATGGTATTTATTAAAGCACCTGTTTTTGAAACTTGAACAATTGCGGTACTTCCGTCGCCAACAATAAAGAGCGTATCGGTATCCCAATTATAAGTTACCCCTGAGGCTTCTTGACATAACAAATTATTTGCTGGGGGAGTTGTTCTTGTTGGTTCTGGCAAATTATACCGACCCACTCTTACATAATTGTTAAGATTAATCGTTTGAGCATTGGAAATTTCAACACTGCTAAATAAGGCAACTAACACCATAGTTAGTTGAAAAAGTAGGTAATTTTTTTTCATAATTATTTAATTTATTTTAATTGATAAAAATATCTTATTGAAAAAGTTATTGAGTAAAAATAGTGTTACTAAATATTTATGTTATTCTTGTTAAAAGGTTAGGTAAGTGTTAATTAGAGACCAACTTTCAGCTATTGGCTTTTAGCTATGAGCGAAAAACCTTTAACTACCAACAAACACTGATAGCTTTAACCGCAAAGAGCGCAAGGTTTTACGCAAAGTTCGCAAAGTAACAAAGTGTTTTAGTTTTGTCAATCTGAATTTATTTCAGATTCTGTTTTCATTGAGATTGCCGCGTCGTACCTCCTCGCAAAGACGAACCAACAAACACTGATAACTTTAACCGCAAAGAGCGCAAGGTTTTACGCAAAGTTCGCAAGGAAAAATCTTTAATTTAAAAAACAGTAACTAAAACTAAACTTTAACATCACTTGCTCAATTAGTAAACTATTTTTTAATAATTTAGTAAACTGATTCTTTAATCGAATTCAGTTATAATAATTAACTTTGTAACAACTAAATATTTTATAATCCAATACGTAACTAATTCTATTAAACATGAAAAAAATTCTACTTTCTAAGTGCTTTGCACTTTTTGCTTCTAATAGCAATAAAAAAAATACCTCTCGTTTTAACGGAATATTGGCGCTATTTATCATGGGAATGGGAATGGGGGTGAGTTGGGGGCAGACGACTTATAACCTCGTAACATCTTCAACGGATCTGGTAGCAGGATCAAAGTATATAATTGCTTCG
>CAIJFC010000184.1 GCA_903819815.1 uncultured Bacteroidota bacterium | reverse complement strand
TGGGGATTAGAGATTGAAAAAAATGCCATTAAAGTGAACAACTCATTGGATTATCAAACCAATATACCCGGGATTTATGCTGTAGGCGATGTGAATACCTATCCCGGCAAATTAAAACTGATTTTGTGCGGATTTCATGAAGCGACTTTGATGGTTCAAAGCGTTTACCAAAGAATGAATCCTGGGAAAAAATACGTGCTGAAATACACGACTGTTTCTGGCGTTGACGGATTTGACGGTACTCGAAAAGAAGCCGAAAAACAAGTTGTAAAATCAATAGATTAATTATGTCAGCGGATATCACAATAAAAATTACCGATCGCGAAGGGGTAACTCACGAAGTGCTCGCTCCTACCGATATGAATTTAAACGTCATGGAAGTAGTTCGAATGTATGAATTAGCTCCTGAAGGTACCATTGGCATATGTGGTGGAATGGCCATGTGCGCTTCTTGCCAATGTTATGTTCTAAATTCTGTAGAAATTCCCGAAAAAGGCGATGATGAAGATGCCATGCTTTCCGAAGCCTTCAACGTTAAAACCAATAGCCGATTGGGATGTCAAATACATATCACCGAAGATATAGAAGGACTTGAAATTGAACTAGCCCCTGAAGCATAAAAAAAAGCGAGAAAATAATCTCGCTTTTTTATTTGAATTAAACCAATTCGGTTGCTGATTTTACTATTTTCTCTTCAATTGCATCCCAAAGTCCGATGCGTTTTTCAAGCGCTAATTTTGAAATTTCCTCCACTTCTTTCCACTTCGTTTCGTTGTTTTCACAAAGTTCGATTATCATTTTCATTGCCATCGGACCGTGTTCATCAGCATCCAATTCAATGTGTCTTTCGAAATAATAAATTAATTTACTTAAATCGGTTTCAGGGAAATTAGCTTCAAAATTTCTTAAAATCTCGGTGAACATCGCCGGAATCAAATCTTCTCTACCAAAGGTAAACGCGGCCGCAATTTCGTGTGGCTTTCCTTCTTCTATTACTCTAAAAGTAAAATCTAAAAAGGATTTAATATTTGGATGTAAATCACTTTGCTTTATGGATACAAATATATTTTGTGTAGCCACTACATTCTCAATAAAGGTATTGATCATTTCGGTATTGGCGCCACTAGAAGTCATCGCGTCAAGATACATTTCAAAATGACTTGACCTTTTTCCGTCTAATGTCAAATCCGATTCTTCTGCCAACACAATTTCATTAATTAAATAACGAGTTTCTGGATTTTTAGAAGCGACCCATGGCGTTGTGGTACAAGTTAATTTTGATTGCAATGCTTTCAATAAGGACATGAAATCCCAAACGGCATACACATGGCTTTCTAGAAAACAACGTAAGTCTTCTACCGTTTCTACTTTTTCATATAATGAATGTTGTAATAAGGCACTTTTTTGAGTTTCAATACTCCTATTTATAGATTGAATATTCATATTTGTAAATTTTACACAAAAGTAAAAAAGCTTCTCGTTTCCAAGAAGCTTTTACTATCAATTTTATCAATACTTTAATAATTGTTAACTACTATTTGAATGCTGGAATTCCGGTAATGTCCGCACCAGTAATTAGCAAGTGAATGTCGTGGGTTCCTTCATAGGTAATCACCGATTCTAAATTCATCATGTGACGCATTATAGAATACTCCCCTGTAATTCCCATTCCGCCAAGAATTTGTCGGGCTTCACGAGCAATATTAATCGCCATATCAACATTGTTTCTTTTTGCCATAGAGATTTGAGCGGTTGTCGCTTTACCTTCATTTCTTAAAACTCCCAAACGCCAAGTTAACAATTGCGCTTTGGTAATTTCGGTAATCATTTCGGCTAATTTCTTTTGTTGTAATTGCGTTCCCGCAATAGGTTTACCAAACTGAATTCTCTCTTTTGCATAACGCAATGCGGTATCGTAACAATCCATTGCTGCTCCAATTGCTCCCCATGCAATTCCATAACGAGCAGAATCTAAACATTGCATTGGTGCACCAAGACCAGTTTTACCTGATAATAAATTTTCCTTAGGAACTTTTACATTGTCAAAAATCAATTCTCCGGTTGCCGATGCACGCAACGACCATTTGTTGTGCGTTTCAGGAGTGGTAAACCCTTCCATTCCACGCTCCACAATTAATCCGTGAATTCTTCCTTCTTCGTTTTTAGCCCAAACCACAGCAATATCTGCAAAAGGTGCATTCGAAATCCACATTTTAGCTCCATTTAATAAATAATGGTCGCCCCTATCTTTATAGTTGGAAATCATGCTACTTGGATCAGAACCATAATTGGGTTCGGTCAAACCAAAGCAACCCATGAATTCTCCCGAAGCTAATTTTGGTAAATATTTCTTTCTCTGTTCTTCATTTCCAAATTTCCAAATCGGATACATCACCAATGACGATTGAACAGAAGCCGTTGAACGAACACCAGAATCGCCTCTTTCAATTTCTTGCATAATTAAACCATATGAAATTTGATCCAATCCTGCACCGCCATATTCTTCAGGAATATAAGGACCAAAAGCGCCAATATCTGCCAAACCTTTTATAATTTGAGTAGGAAAATCAGCCCTTTGAGCGTAATCTTCAATTATTGGCGACACTTCTCGTTTCACCCATTCTCTCGCAGCATCACGAACTAATTTATGTTCGTCCGTCAATAATTCGTCAAGGTTGTAATAATCTGGAGCTTGAAATAAGTCTGGTTTCATATGTGATTTTTTGGTTATTTCACTATAGGTGAAGTAAACTTCTTATTGTTCAAATGCAAATTTACACAAAGAAATGTAACAAACCGATTAACAATTGTTATATTTTTTACTCTTTATTTTTGGAGCTTAATCCTGCTTTCCGTTGCAATCCTCGCTAAAAAGCGAGGGATTTCCACTGTAATCAGGGCTAGGCTACATTTTTATATAGAAATCTTTTGTAAGAGAAATATATTCAGGGGTATATTCATGTCGGTTAATTTCAATTACCAGTTCATCTGAAGTTAAAACTGCCAATTCGTACCTTTTAAAAGCCAATAAACTCCTAATTATTTTGGTGTTTGGAGCACCTTTAACACGAGTCACCTTAATAGGGAAAAGTTCCACTTCTGCACACAATTCTATAAATCGATCTTCTTCATTAAAAGGAATAATTACCGAAAAAATCCCGTTTTCCGATAGCAATAAATCGGCAGCTTCCGCTATTTCTTCAAAGGGCATTGCTTCTTGAAATCTTGCTAAGTCACGCTGTTCATTTTCCGAACGGAAGTCTTCTGAAAAAAAAGGAGGATTGGAAACGATTAAATCATACTCGTCTTCTGGCTCCTCTACAAATTCATCTAAACCCGCATGAAAACAAAACAATCGATCGCTCCAAGGTGAACTTTCGAAATTTTCAACCGCTTGTTCGTAGGCACTTTCATCAATTTCTAAGGCGTCAATTTGTTCGGCGTTGCTTCTTTGTGCCAACATTAAAGCGATTATTCCGGTTCCCGTTCCAATATCTAAAACTGATTTAGGATTATTTTCTATAGGTGTCCAAGCGCCCAACAAAACCCCATCTGTTCCAATTTTCATGGCTGTCTGGTCTTGATTTACAGAAAATTGTTTGAATTGGAATACCGACATTGTGATTTCTGATTTAAGAATTTAGAATTTTAGATTTCAGAATTTTAGATTAACCGATTAAACAAATAACCGAATAAACTTTCTAAAGGTACATATCAACTAAACCGTCTGGTAAGTCCATCATCACTTTTTTATTTTCTCTGTCAATTTTTAATAAAAAATGATCCACCATTGGGATTAACATTTCAATATCGCCATTCAAAACCTCAAAAAGGGGTTGGGCAGTGGTGTCATTCACAGATACAATTTTGCCAATAATCCCGTGTTTTTTGTCCTCGATTTCAAAACCAATAACTTCATGAAAGTAGAATTTTTTACCTGAAAGTTTAGGTAACCTATCTAAAGGAAGGTAAAGGGCATTTCCAAGAATGGCGTCTGCCTCTTCTTCGGTAGTCATATCTTCAAATTTAATTCTAAGAAAATCATTTTTATGAAGGGAACTACTTTCAATAAAAAAAGGAACCAAGTGTTTGTTGCATTCAACAAACACTGATTCCAAATTTTCGTATAACTCGGGTTCGTCTGTGTCTAAATAAGCTAAGACTTCCCCTTTGAAGCTAAATTTTTTTGCGATTTTACCTAAATAAAAACATTCGTCTTTACGCATTGAATCGCTAAATAAATTAAGCTTGTGCTTCTTCGTTATTCTCTTCAGTAGCAGGAGCTTCTTCAGCTACAACTTCGGCTACAGCTTCTTCAGCTACAACTTCAGCAGCAGGAGCCTCTTCAGCAGCAGGAGCCTCTTCAGCTACAACTTCAGGAGCTTCTTCAGCTACAACTTCAGCAGCAGGAGCCTCTTCAACTTCAGCAACAGCCTCTTCTACTTCTACTTCTTCAACTGCAGACTCAGCAGCAATTGCATCCGCTTCCGCTTTAGCAGCATCTTCTAAACGTTTCGCATTCACAGCTTGTTCCGCTTTGAAAGCTTTTGCTTTTGCAGCAGCTTGCGCTTTTGTCAATCCGTCTTTTTTAGCATCCACTTTTCCAGCTTTTGCCTCTAACCATGCGGTTAATTTTGCGTCAGCTTGTTCTTGAGTCAATGCCCCTTTACGGATTCCTCCGTCAAGGTGGTGTTTCAATAATGCTCCTTTGTATGATAATATTGCTTTGGCAGTATCCGTTGGTTGAGCACCATTATGTAACCATCTTACAGCGCTATCCAAATTTAAATCGATAGTTGCAGGGTTAGTGTTTGGATTGTAAGTACCAATTTTTTCTAGGTATTTACCATCTCTTTTTGAGCGAGCATCAGCTGCTACAACCCAGTAAAAAGGTTTTCCTTTTTTACCGTGTCTTTGTAATCTAATTTTTACAGACATAATCTTATGATTAAATTTTGAGGTACTCGACCTCTGTTAATTGAGGGTGCAAAGATAATTATTTTTTTGAATGTAACTAATCTACCACTGTTAATTTTATCTTATTGAGTAAAATAATGTAAAAAACAACGCAATTAATTTTAAAAATTTTAGCTTTTTTATTTAATTAGTCTATTTTTGTAAATCAAAATTATGAAAATGAAAAAATTTATCATCCTATTTTTAGCAACAATCACTTTAAGCGGGTGTACTCAAGAAGTTTCTTTTAACAATCCTTCCGTTCAAGGAACAAAAGACAATTATTTTTGGAGAGCGCAATCATTTAGCGCAACTATTGACCCAGTAACTAATACCATTTCGCTAGAGGCCGACAGTCAGTTTGAAACTTTAACGTTAAAAATGCCGCTTCCTAGTGCTACTAATATCTGCCCAATAACAAGCGTTCTTGGAACAGGATCAGCAAGTGAAGCTACGTTCAGTTATGTAGTAAATGGTCAAAATTTATTTTATGCCACGGGGGCAAATGCTCAGGATGGTCAAATTATTCTCTCAGAATACGATCCAATAAACAAAACTATTAGCGGAACGTATCGTTTTAATTCTTTTAACGTTGGCAACAATCCTCTAGGAAATCCAATAGTTAATTTTACTAATGGCGTATTTTACAAGGTTCCTGTAAATTAACAAAATATTTAAATACAAAAAAGGCTCAATAAATATTGAGCCTTTTTTTATGTTTTATAATTAAAATTAATCTACTAAAACGATCACCTTATTGTCTTTTAATTCAATTGTTCCTGAATTAATCGCTAAGGTATAATTTTGATCGTTTACTTTATTAAATTGTTCTTCTGAACCTTTGTTAAAATCAAAACTCAAAGCGGCAATTTTAATTAATCCCTCTTTTAAAGTGGAAACAATCGGCGCGTGATTATTCAATAATTGAAAGCTACCATCAACTCCTGGAAGAGAAACCGAAGTCACTTCTCCTGAAAATAATTTTGC
>CAIJFC010000183.1 GCA_903819815.1 uncultured Bacteroidota bacterium | reverse complement strand
TATCGTCAGGAATAATATATACTTCGCCTTTTTTTATTTTTAGGTCCTTAAACTCAGTAATAATCATATAGCTAAATCCGAAGTCTTCACAGAATTTTTTGAAACCAATTTTCATCCCTACAGGCTCCCTAAATCCTGGAAAAACAAGAATTAGTTTTTCGTACTTCTTTAATTTAGTTTTCCCTTCTTCTAAGCCATTATAGATATCTTTCTGGTGATTTTGATATACCGCAGGAAATGATTTTAATTCCGAATTTGTTTGATCTAATATATAGATATCATCAACTGGTAGGGTTTTTATGATTGCCGATGCTCCAACTAAATTAGTGGGCATTATGATATATTTGGTATAGTTTCCATTGCTGTCATTAATTATTTTTTGAAAAACCTGAAGATTAAAATGATGAAAGAAAATATCAACTTGTATGTCTTTTCCTATGTTTTCAATAAAAGAATTGTATAGGTCTTCCTTGAAAATATTCAGTTCTTCAAAAAGTAAAAAAATGCGTTGTTTTATTTTAACTTCAATACTTTTGACATAGTAGCCTTTGCCTAAAATAGCAAATATAATTCCTCGTTTTTTTAACTCTTCATAAGCTTGTAAAACGGTGTCCCGAGAGATAGAAAACTCAAGGCATACTTTGTTTATGGAGGGAAGTTTTTCATCTTTTTTTAAATGCCCTTTCTCAATTGTTTTTTCAATTGAAGAAATGATTTGTTTGTACTTTGGGATCCCTTGATTATTTTGGATATTTATTAAGCGCATAATTTTTTTTACAAAAATACATAAAAACTGGTAGGTACTAGTATGTAAAATAATGATAATTAATTTAAATTTGAATTTCGCTTTTAATAAAAAAAATATAAATATATTAATGAATTCATTTTTAAATCCGTATTCTACAATCAAATTCTTCGGAAATTTGCCTGATGGTGGTGTTATTAATTCTTGTGAATTTACTAATAAAAACGGAATTCAATTGAAGGTTATCACTTTTGGCGCCACGATAACCTCGTTAAAAATACCCTTGAAAAATGGAAGTTTTATTGACGTGGTACTGGGTTTTGATACCTTGGAAGCTTATTTAAATTCCTTTAATAAAAAAAGCGCACCTTATTTTGGTGCAACAGTTGGACGTTATGCTGGCAGGATTAACAATAGTACTTTTAGTTTGAATGGTAAATCGATTGATTTGAATAGCAATAATAATGGACATTCCTTGCATGGAGGTAATGTTGGGTTCAGTCAAAAAAAATGGGAGATAAAAAATGTGAATGAAGGGGAAAATCCATCCATAACTTTAAGTTATTTCAGTCCTGATGGGGAAGAAAATTACCCCGGGGATTTATCGATAGATTTAACCTATACTTTGTCCGAAGAAAATGAATTGATTATTGAGTATGTTGCTACTACTTCTGAGGATACAATAATAAACTTGACACATCATAGTTATTTTAATCTTGATGGACACAATTCCGCTATTCTAGAACAGGATTTGTCAATTAATTCTAATAAAATATTGGAAACCAATGAACATACTATTCCAACGGGTCAATTTTTGAATTTAGAAAACAACCCTTTTAATTTTAACCAAGCCAAAAAATGTCCTCAAACAATAGATACTACTTTTGTTTTAAATGATGGCGAGGAAATCGCGGCTTCTCTTTTCAGCCCTAAAAATAATTTAAAAATGTTGGTTCATACAAATCAGCCGGCTGTGCATATATATGTAGGAGGAAATTGTCATAATGAAATTAAAGGAAAGGAAAATACAGATTATCACCATTTGAGTGGGATTTGTTTTGAAACACAAAATTTTCCTGACGCACCGAATCAAGATCATTTTCCTAATGCTGTTTTAAGAAAAGACGAAGTATATTATCATAAGACTAGGTATAAATTTCAAAATTAGTTAAGGCCAATTTACAAGAAATTAATTATAAACAATCAAGTAATAAATAATGAATGCGATTTTAATACAAAACACAACCGATTTTTTTATAGAAACATTTGGGAATGTACCCGATAAAATAGTTCTTTCTCCAGGAAGAATTAATATTATTGGCGAGCACATAGATTATAATGATGGTTATGTATTACCAGCAGCTATTGATAAAATAGTTTGTTTTGCATTCGAAAAAAACAATTCAAATACCGCAAAAATTCATGCGATTGATCT
>CAIJFC010000182.1 GCA_903819815.1 uncultured Bacteroidota bacterium | reverse complement strand
TGTCTTTTCTTTAAAAGATTTTAAATTACTTTTTCTTTCCAGTTGGTGCAGGTGCTTGTCCTGGTTTTGGACGTTTTGCTCCATACTTAGATCTACGTTGTGTTCTTCCTGCAACACCCGCAGTATCTAATGCTCCACGTACGATGTGGTAACGTACACCTGGTAAATCTTTTACTCTTCCACCTCTAACTAATACTATCGAGTGCTCTTGTAGATTGTGTCCTTCTCCAGGGATATAGGCATTTACTTCATTACCATTTGTCAAACGTACACGCGCTACTTTACGCATTGCAGAGTTTGGTTTTTTTGGTGTAGTAGTGTAAACACGCGTACAAACCCCTCTTCTTTGAGGACAAGAATCTAAAGCAACCGATTTACTCTTCTTAGTTATCTGAGTTCTTCCTGTTCTTACTAATTGTTGAATTGTTGGCATAATTAATACTAAAAATTACTTTATATTAAATTTCCCGCTTTTTACGGGGTTGCAAATATACAAATTATTTTTTTTTATCCAAATCCTAATTCATTAATTTTCAAAGCATTTTAAAATCGCCTCATTTTATTATACTATTTTACTATTTTTACGTTACATAAATACATGAATTGGAACTCAAATTGAAAAAATCAATCTTATTTATCTTTCTTATTTTATCTACAAATGTCGTTCTGGCACAAAATAGCTATTTGAAAATTGCGAGCAACACCAATTTTGAAAATAAAATAATAGATTCTATTGGATACGATACTAAACATGCTTCCGCAAAAGCCGTTTTTGACGAATTTCAATTGGTTTCAACCAAACTAATGAAGCTGGGGTATATTAACGCTGAACTTATCAGTAATAATAAAGTAAATGACAGTACTTTTCTATTTGAAATTAACCTAAAAAATAGAACCAATTTTATACATATATATATAGGTAAAAATTCAAATTTAAAATTACTTTCCAAGGCATTCCAAAAAAGCGACACTATTAACGTGAAAATAAGTGAAACCGAAAGTTATTTAAATGCGTTATTAAATGAATTGGAATCCAAGGGATATTCTTTAGCAAAAATTAAACTGATAAATTTTCAAAATAAAAACAATTCTCTTTATGCCGAATTATTTCTGGATCAAGGAAATCTTAGGGTTTTAAATAATATTGTGATTAAAGGTTATGATAAATTCCCTGAGAGTCATAAAAAAGAGATTCTCCGTATTTTTAAAAATAAAACTTTCAATCAGGATAACTTAAGAAAAGTTCAAAATGCTTTTGAGCAGTTTCGATTTGTCAATCAAATAAAATATCCGGAGATCCTTTTTACAAAAGACACTACTAAAATTTATGTTTACCTTGAAAAAGCCAAAGCCAATAAATTTGATGGCTACATTGGATTTTCAAATGACAAGAAAAACAAGTTAGAGCTCAACGGCTATCTTGATCTTTTATTAGTTAATATAATGAACGCGGGAGAAAACTTATCGTTATACTGGAAAAGCGACAGCGAAAACCAGAAGACATTTAATTTAGGTGTAGAAGTTCCTTATATTTTTAAGAGTCCCATTGGAATTAAAGCCAATTTGAATATTTACAAGCAAGACAGCATCTTCCAAAATGCAAAAACGTCAATTGATGTGGGTTACTTTTTTAGTTATACCAGCCGTTTGTATTTAGGATACCAATCTGCTGAATCGAGCGATATTCAAAAGACTAATAATTCTACCATTCGTGACTATAGTAATTCATTTGTAACAGCCAATTTCGAATATGTAAACCTTGATAAATCCAATTTTTTGTTTCCTGAGAAAACTAAATTAAGCTCCAAAATTGGTTATGGCTCTCGTTATTCAAATTCAAACAACTACCAGCAATTTTTTGCTAACATCGACATCAGTCATTCGCTAAAGTTAAATGATAAAAATAGTGTTTATTTAAAATCTCGAAATTACTATTTGCAAAGTGATCAATATATTATTAATGAGTTGTATCGTTTTGGTGGAATCAATTCTATTCGAGGTTTTAATGAAAATAGTTTGCAAGGTAATTTCTTCAGTTCTCTTTTATCAGAATACCGCTATTTAGTATCACCCGATCTTTACGTTCATACCATTTTAGATTACGGCTATTTTTCAGACGCGACCAGTTCTAAATCAGATAATTTATTTGGCGTTGGTTTTGGTTTTGGGTTGCTCACAAAAAACGGTTTGCTAAATATGGTTTATGCTAATGGTAGTAGCGGAAATCAAAATATTCAACTCTCCAATTCCGTGGTACACTTAAGTCTAAAATTAGATTTGTTTTAACAATTACCAAGGATTTTGTTATAAAGTTTAGATAAAGTTTGTTTTTTTAAGAATTAATTATGAAATTTGTTTTCTAACTAATTCAAATAATAATAGTATGAGATCAAAGTTCAAATGGATTTTTCCGCTTTTAATAGCGTTAACTATGCAGTTCTCTTTTGCACAAGAGAAAACTGTTACAGGTGTTGTATCTGATAAATCAGGTCCATTACCAGGTGCAAATGTTGTGGTTCAAGGTACAAAAACCGGAACTCAAACTGATTTAGATGGGAAATATTCTATCAAAGCAAAAGCAGGAGACGTTTTAGTATTCTCTTTTGTAGGAATGAGTGATGCTACTGCTAAAGTAGGAACTTCCAATTCTGTAAATGTAAAAATGCAGGACGGAGTAAACTTACAAGAAGTAGTGGTTTCTCAAGGATACCGAAATGTAACTAAGAAAAACGCTGTGGTATCGATTGCCTCTGTTTCATCTGAAACAATTGGAAATCGCCCTAACGCAAGTGCAATTAACACAATCCAAGGGCAATTAGCCGGGGTGAACATCTCTGCTAACACAGGACAACCAGGTGCAAAATCTTCAGTTACTATTAGAGGTGTAGGATCTTTAACTGGAAATACAGATCCTTTGTATGTAGTTGATGGTTTCCCTTCAAACAGTGACAATTTTAGAACTATTAACCCAAATGACATCGAATCTGTAACGGTATTGAAAGATGCTGCTGCAGTTTCAGAATATGGTAATAGAGGTTCTAATGGGGTTATCGTAATTAAAACGAAACAAGGAAAATTTGGAGATGCTAAAACTACCTTCAAATACGATTCTCAATATGGTACTGGTTATTTACAAAGACCAAAATACAGTTATGCAAATTCAAAACAATTACTTAAAATTGAGAAAAATTTAAAATTTATTTATCAGCAGATTGGATTGAATTTTTCCCTAATGGCTTGAATTTCAGTCCATGCTCAAAATGTCATAACAAAACTCGTCAGCATTTGTTTAACTTTTTTATGAAATTTTCAGCGTGAGCCAAAATTCAAGCCTTTTTATGGTAATCAATTTTAATCGATTGACAGTTAGATTAGGCAATCGATTAATTAATATGGGAATGACTATTTCTATTGGGT
>CAIJFC010000181.1 GCA_903819815.1 uncultured Bacteroidota bacterium | reverse complement strand
CCGAATTAGCCGTGATGGGTGGCACGCAAGCAGCAAAAGTATTGGCACAAATAGAAACTTCTTCGCTCAAGGCAAAAGGAGAAACCGTTGACGAAGTAAAAGAAAAAGAAGTTTTCGATAAAATAAAAGCCCGTTACGACGAACAAGTTTCGCCATACTATGCGGCTTCCCGACTTTGGACTGACGCAATTGTAGATCCTTTAGAAACAAGAACTTGGATTTCTATGGGAATTGAAGCCGCCAACCACTCGCCTATTGAAAAGAAATTTAATATGGGAGTTTTACAAGTTTAAATTTTAAAATTAAATTAGAAAACATTAACTGGAATAATCATGAGAATAAAATCCTATTTACTATTACTAATAACAGTAACATTTCAACTTTCTGCACAGGAACCTACAACAAGAAAAGACTCATTAAAAGGTAGCTTGAGAATTGAAAGAACTTGTTATGACGTATTGCGGTACGATTTGAATGTAAAAGTGACTCCTTCTCAAAAATTTATTGTCGGGTACAATGAAATTACTTTCAAAATTATTTCTAATACAAAGAAAATTCAATTGGATTTATTTGATAATATGCAAATTGACAGTATTGTTTTCAATAGTAAAAAACTAAAATACAAAAGAGAATTTGATGCCGTTTTTGTCAATTTTAGTAAAGAACTAACCGCTGATTCTCAAAATATACTCCGTTTTTACTATTCTGGAAATCCGATAATTGCTAAGAGAGCGCCTTGGGATGGTGGATTTGTTTATAATAATGATAGTTCAGGAAAAGATTGGGTGGGTGTTGCAGTTCAAGGAACAGGTTCTAGTTTGTGGTATCCTTGTAAAGACACACAATCTGATGAGCCAGATTTAGGAGCTACAATAAAAGTGGCAGTTCCAAATGGTTTAATGGATGTTTCCAATGGCAGATTGACTGGAAGTGAAGATTTAAAAAATGGTTATACCCGTTGGGATTGGGAGGTAAAAAACCCAATTAATAATTATGATATCACCCTAAATATTGCCGATTACATTCATTTTGGAGAAAATTATAAAGGCTTAGATTTGGATTTTTATGTTTTACGTGAAAATGAAGCAAGAGCAAAAGTTCAATTTGAACAAGTAAAACCAATGTTGGATTGTTTCCAAAGTAAGTTTGGCGAATACCCTTTTAAAGAAGATGGTTATAAATTAGTTGAAACCCCTTATTTAGGTATGGAGCACCAAAGCGCTGTAGCTTACGGAAATAAATATGAAAATGGATATTTAGGAAGTGACTTATCCCGAACTGGAATTGGGATGTTATTTGACTTTATTATTATTCATGAAAGCGGGCACGAATGGTTTGGAAATAGCATTACCTCAAAAGATATTGCCGATATGTGGATTCACGAAGGATTTACTTGTTATTCAGAATCGGTATTTTTAGAATGCCAATATGGAATAGAAAAAGCGCAACTTTACATCAATGGCCTAAAGAAAAACATTATGAACGACGAACCAATAATTTCAAAATACGGAGTTAATAAAGAAGGTTCTGGAGACATGTATTACAAAGGAGCTTTGATGTTGAACACGATCAGACACATTTTAAATAATGATGAAAAGTGGTGGAAAATAATTTTAGAATATTCCAATACTTTCAAACATAAAATTATTGATACTGAAACTGTTTTGGCTTACTTTAACGAAAAAATTGGTGTGGATTTGACTTCCGTTTTTAATCAATATTTACGTCATACTTCTATTCCAAAATTAGAAATGAAAATCGATAACTTTAAATTATGTTATCGCTGGAAAGCTGCTGAACCTAATTTTGAAATGCCAGTTGATATAAAAATTAAAGGAGAAAAAGTTAGAATTAATGCTACTAGCAAATGGGTAAAATCAAGAATTGTGGTTGAATCTACTAAAGAAGTTGAAATTCAAAAAAATGACTTTCTTGTAAATTAAACCAAATTTAAGGTTTCTTTTCGTTTGATTTTGCCACTTTCGGTTTCTAAGAAATTGTCAATAAAATGGATGGTTTTTGGTTTTTCATAAGGTAATAAATCATTGAAAAAATCATCATCAAACGAAATTGAGTCACCTTCAATTACAAGTGCTAATTGTTCTCCATATTGATCATCAGGAATTCCGATTACAAAAAAACGAGTTTGCATTTTGTTGCCCAATTTCATTTCAATTTGCTCCGGAAAAAGCTTCACTCCTGCACTATTAATCACATTGTCAATTCTTCCAAGGAGTTCAAATTCGGAATTACTAATGATGTTTACCACATCATTTGTTACAATTTTAGCATTAGAAATTCGTGGAACATCGATAACTAAACAATTTCTATCATCAGTAGAAATAGTAACATTTGGTAAAACCGAAAAATAATTATTACTTATTTTCTTCACGGCAATATGCGTAATTGTTTCCGTCATTCCGTAGGTTTCATAAACTAAAGTTGGCAAATCTAAAAGTTGACTTTTAAGATTTTGATTAATTTTTGCACCTCCAATTATTAATTTTCTAACATTAACAAGTTCATTTATGGAGTTTTCAACTTGAAGCGGAACCATGGCTACAAAATCGTAAATTATAGTATTATTCTTTAAAGAATTTGAATTTGGCGCTACAAAATCCATTTCAAAACCTAAAAAAATACTACGAATTAGCATCATTTTACCCGCAATATAATTAGTTGACAAACAATTTAAAACCCGATTTCCAGCTTTTAAATCAAAGAATTCGGCTGTTGCCAATGCTGAAAAAACCATTGCTTGCTTGTCGATTTTGATTTTCTTTGGAATACCTGTGGTTCCCGACGAAGTGGCTGTAACATACTTTTTGGTATCGAACCAATCTAGAAGAAATTCACCCGTAATTCTTTCAAATTCTTCACCCTCCTTAATAAAATCATTGGCAAGCGCAAGCAAACCTTTTTTATCGCGTGCAACACCGTTCCATTTGAAATTGGGATGAACTTTAATATAATCTGGTTTATTCATTTATTATTGAATCAGGCTGACTCACTCTTCCCGTTAATCTTTCTTTCCAATTGGTCCATTTGTATTTTTTAGCAAGGATAAAAAGTATAATTGGATACGTAATTGCAATTGAAATGATCATTTCAGTCAAAGTTCCGGCTGTGTTTTCAACTCCAGAATATTTGAATAAAGCATCGGTTTGCAAAGCAGAAAATTCAGAAGTTAATAAAATAGAAGCCATTAAATTGTTACCCAAATGAAAACCCAACGCCAATTCCATTCCTTCGTCCATTAAAGTCATTACTCCTAATAATAGTCCAGTTCCAATATAAAAGACCATAACTCCAAAGCCCATTTCTGCAACCTCAGGATTAGCGCTATGAAATAATCCAAAAACTATTGAGGTAAACAACAATGGAAACCATCTGTTTCTAACAGCAATTCCAATTTGCTGCATAAAATAACCACGAAATAAATATTCTTCCAAACCTATTTGAAAAGGAAATAAAATCAAACTAATAAATAGTAATAGGAAGAAATTTAGTGGTTTAAAATTCCAAGCAATATTTGAATTATCTCCATAATAAGAAACCAGAAACCCCACGATTGAAATAAATACGATCAATCCAAAAGAAAAAAAGATTCTTTTAAAATCTACTTTAGGTCTTGAAGTGGTTAAAGACAATATGCTTCTATTATTTAAAACATATACCAATAAAAACAGCAAACCTAAAAGGAAAACAAATGGAATTAGATTAATAATTAAACCTAAATTATTAGGAATATCTTCCATTAAATCATACGCAGCTTGCATTTGCTCCTTTGAAGAAATGAAAT
>CAIJFC010000180.1 GCA_903819815.1 uncultured Bacteroidota bacterium | reverse complement strand
TCACGCAAAAGTTGCGGAGAACCGGTATCGTGCATGGTAATAAGTTTTGGCGGAGAAACCCAGATGGGGGAACCCCCGGACCTGTTACAGTCAACAGTTTTCAAGACTGCCGCATTCGACCGCTCTGCCATTTCTCCAATAAGTCACACCCTTTTGCTGAATGCGGTTGCAAATATAGTAACCTTTTTTTGATTTCTAAAACATTTATTTAGAAAATATAAAGAAAATAACTACCCACTCAAGTAATTATTTCATTTACCATATGTTAGAAACAATAAATCGTATTAGTATTTTACATATTCAGAAATCTCCAACCCATACCCTATCATTCCTACTCGCTTGGTTTGCTCGGAATTCGAAATCAATCGGATGTTAGAAATATCAATATCGTGTAAGATCTGCGCCCCAATTCCAAAATCTTTTGCATCCATTTTTATCAATGGAGCCTTCATTTCACCTTGAGTTTGGAGTACTTTCAATTCGCCAATTCGATTCAGCAAATTGTAAGATTCCAACTCCTGGTTAATGAACAATACAGCCCCTTTTCCCGCTTTATTAATCACGTTGAATATAGAATCTAGGTTTTTGTCGGCATCGTGGGTTAAAGCCCCTAAAATATCGCTGTTAATCTGAGTGGAATTAATTCGCGTCAGTATTGGCTCACCCAAATTCCAATTCCCTTTGGACAACGCAATATGAACTTGCTTATTGGTTGTTTGTAAATACGCTCTCAATCGGAAGGTGCCAAATCTTGTATTGACATCAAAATCTTCTTTTTTAACAATCAAACTGTCGTGTAGCATTCGGTAGGCCACTAAATCCTCAATAGAAACTAGTTTTAAATCAAATTTCTTTGCCACTTCAACCAATTGTGGTAATCGAGCCATTGAGCCATCTTCATTCATGATCTCCACAATTACCCCCGCCGATTTGAATCCCGCCAGACGTGCAAAGTCAATTGCAGCTTCGGTATGCCCTGTTCTTCTTAAAACTCCGCCTTGCTTGGCTATTAATGGAAATATATGCCCAGGACGCGCTAAATCATGTGGTTTAGTATCCGGATTGCATAATGCCAAGATGCTTTGAGCTCTATCGGCAGCAGAAATTCCGGTTGTAACCCCATTTCCACGTAAATCTACCGATACCGTGAAAGCCGTTTCCATAGGATCAGTATTGTTGTTCACCATCACGTGCAATCCCAATTCCTTACATCTGTTTTCGGTTAACGGCGCGCATATTAATCCACGTCCGTGCGTTGCCATGAAGTTAATCATTTCGGGCGTTACCTTTTCGGCTGCAGCCAAAAAATCGCCTTCATTCTCCCGATCTTCATCGTCCACAACGATAATGACTTTCCCTTGACGAATGTCTTCAATAGCTTCTTCTATGGTATTTAATTGAAATTTAGGAAGGGTCATTGTATTTAATTTTGTGTTGGAAATAGTCTTTTCATTAGGTTTTGAAACGGTACGGTAATCACGTCTAAATTGAACGAACCAATGTCGTTTGTAGCTCTATAGGTTAGCAAAACAGCCAATGGTGTTAATAGTAACGATGCCAACCATGATCCTACAAAAGGATCAATGCCGTTTTCTCCTGCCAAGCGTTTTCCAAAGGTATTGATAAAATGAAATGAAATGAAAATAACTACCGCAAATACTATTGGTAAACCAATTCCTCCTTTTCTAATAATTGCTCCCAAAGGCGCGCCAATAAAGAACATTAGCAAACAGGCAAAAGCCACAACAAATTTGTCGTAAACCGCTCCTAAATGATCATTAATTGCAATTTGTTTCATATTCAATTCGTCTTTGGAACTTTCAATAGAAAACAAGGTATTTGAAACACTGCTTGAAGCAAATTGTAAAATTTGGAGCTTTTCACTGGTTGTCAATAACGCCATTAAATCGGGTTTTACCACGTCAACTTTCATTGGCAAAATCGATTTATTTACATTTAAAAGTCCCGACCGCTGGTGCACATTATCTGAAAAGGAAATGACATCGCGTTTGTAATTTTTTCTCAAGGAATCTATTGTGTAATTCAACTCGCTTAAATTAAGCATGTTGGAGGTGTTAGTAATACTCTGATTGTCTTGACTGCCATTTAAAATTGATAAATCCATATTGATTACGTCCTTCTTAAAGGTCGCTTTCGCAAATGGGATTTTCTTGCGATCATCCCATTTATTTGGAATAATATCTTCGTAATAGAATCCATCATTTAAAACCAATTTCAGCAAATTAGAATTCTCACTACTAATCAAATCGCCATATTTAGCTTTAATAACCGTGCGAACTCCATCGCCATTAATCGATTTTTTATGAATGGTAACTCCTGTAAGATGATTGCCGTTCTCCCCTGTTTTTTTATCTACTTTAATAGAATACAAACCTATTTGACTGAATTGTCCTTCTGCAATTGCCATAGCCGGCTTACGTTGGGCAATGTTTTTTCTAAAATTGATAAATTTATATTCAGCATACGGAATCACATTATTGGCAAAGAAAAAAGAGGTTATACTTAAAATTACAATAAAAATAGTCAGTCCTCTCATGGCTCTTTGTAATGAAATTCCAGCCGATTTCATAGCGGCAAATTCATAATTTTCAGACAAGCTTCCAAAGGACATTATCGAAGCTAATAATACTGAAAGAGGAATAACCAATGGAATAATACGTGGCATTCCATAAAGTAAGAATTTAACCACCAACATTAAATCCAAGTCCCGACCAGCTAAATCATAAATGAATAACCACACGGTTTGAAGTATGAATATAAAAAACAAGATTACAAATACTGTGGTAAATGTAATCGCAAATGTTTTAAAAATATATTTATCAATTATCTTCAACTAGTCTAATTTATTTATGTAATATTTTGGATATTTGCTGGCGTCAAAGGTAAATTGATTCTTGGATAACGGTTGGTTTATTTTAAAAGAATTAACAGTCAAAGTGGTTTTTGTTCCGTTTCTCCCTACCTCAATTAGG
The DNA here is from genome assembly GCA_903819815.1 of uncultured Bacteroidota bacterium. Lineage (GTDB taxonomy): Bacteria > Bacteroidota > Bacteroidia > Flavobacteriales > Flavobacteriaceae > Flavobacterium. The sequence goes on along the minus strand of CAIJFC010000180.1, from coordinate 3,612 downwards.
TTATAAATATTCTTAGTTTGGGTGTCTATACCTAAAAGGATTTCTTTACGTTGGTCTTTAGCATTGTTTGGCACCAACTTAATATATTGAATTTTTCTGCCTTTTACGTTTTGAGGAATGTCCCAAGTATATTTGTATCCAGAGTTAAAGAAAGTAAGCAATTTTGACGGAGTGATGGCATTTTCGTCTTTCTCATTTACTTTTGAAATCGCTACTTCTTCATCTTCAGGATTAATAGTATAGTTGGTTTTACCATCAAATATTTTAGTAACTCCCATCAAATTCAATACGTATTTATTGCCTTTCATGGTTACATTACCTTTGCTCTCCTGATTGATATTTTCTTTTAAATTACTTAATGAATATTTAAATTCAATAACAATATTCTCATAGCTTTTAATTTTTGCAGTAACGGCGTCCAACAATGCTTTCGCCTTTTTATCCTGAGCTTGAGTTGAAGTGCAAAATAATAATGCAAAAAAAAGTAATAAAAAACCATTTTTCATGGTAAAAGTAATTTTAGATAATTGGAATATATTAGTATTCATCGGTAAGTTAATTTTGTTCATTACTGAAAAATTGATCTAGAGCGGCCAAATCGGTAATGTTAACATTTCGGGCTTTACTTCCTTCAAATGGACCTACAATTCCAGCAGCTTCCAGTTGATCTATCAATCGTCCCGCACGGTTGTAACCCAATTTTAGTTTGCGTTGCAACAACGATGCAGATCCTTGTTGGGCAGTAACAATAATCTCGGCAGCCTCTCTAAACAGTCCGTCACGCTCGGAAATATCCATATCAAGATTAATGCCACTTTCTTCACCAACAAACTCAGGAAGCAAGTACGCGTCGGCATAGGCTTTTTGCGAACCGATAAACTCAGTAATTTTCTCCACTTCTGGAGTATCAATAAAGGCACACTGCACCCGAACCACATCGTTTCCATTGGAATAAAGCATATCTCCACGCCCTATTAATTGATCGGCACCTTGCGTATCAAGAATCGTTCGAGAATCTATTTTTGAGGTTACTCTAAAGGCAATCCTTGCTGGAAAATTCGCTTTAATCAAACCGGTAATTACATTCACCGATGGTCTTTGCGTTGCAATAATTAAATGAATTCCGATAGCTCTCGCCAACTGCGCCAAACGAGCAATGGGAGTTTCCACTTCTTTACCAGCAGTCATAATTAAATCGGCAAACTCATCGACTACCAAAACGATGTATGGTAAAAATCGGTGCCCATTTTCAGGATTTAATTTACGTGCTTTGAATTTATCATTGTACTCTTTTATGTTACGAACCATCGCATCTTTTAATAAAGAATAGCGGTTGTCCATCTCAACACAAAGCGAGTTTAAAGTATTCACCACTTTGGCATTATCGGTAATAATGGCATCACCAGAATCTGGTAATTTAGCCAAATAGTGTCTTTCTATTTTATTGAAAAGTGTCAATTCCACTTTCTTAGGATCAACTAAAACAAATTTTACTTCGGCCGGGTGTTTTTTGTATAATAATGAGGTTAACACCGCATTTAATCCCACCGATTTTCCTTGACCTGTAGCTCCCGCCATCAATAAGTGGGGCATTTTAGCTAGATCTACCACAAAGGTTTCATTGGAAATTGTTTTTCCTAAAGCGATAGGTAATTCCATTTCTGCCTCTTGAAAACGTGCCGATCCGATCACGCTTTTCATAGAAACCATCGTAGGATTCTTATTTGGAACCTCGATTCCTATAGTTCCCTTGCCAGGAATAGGAGCAATAATACGAATTCCTAAGGCCGATAATGACAATGCAATATCGTCTTCTAAACTCTTAATTTTAGAAATTCGTATTCCTGCTTCTGGCACAATTTCATACAAAGTAACTGAGGGACCTACTGTAGCTTTTATTTGTGCTATTTCAATTTTATAATTTCGTAATGTTTCAAGGATTTTATTCTTGTTTTCTTCTAATTCTTCCTGGTTGATTGTAATTCCCCCCGTGGAATATTCCTTCATTAAATCCAATGTAGGAAATTGATAGTTGGATAATTCCAAAGTCGGATCAAACAAACCAAAATCGGCAACCAAACGGGAAGCCAAATTCTCTTCAACAATATCTTCCTCGTGGGCTTTTTCTATAACAAAATCACTATCCGTATTTTCAATTGGTAAGGTATTCGGTTCTAAATCATCAAAATTATCCTCGACTGGTTCTTCAATTCTTGATTTTAAGATTGGATCCATATTAATTTCAGAAGAAGAACTTATAGTAGGTTTTAGAGCTTCTTTATTAATTTCAAATTGGGACATCGGTTTAACAACAGGCTCTTCCATTTCTTCATCAGGAACAGCATATTCTTCCAAATTGTAGGTTGAATCTGAAACTGGTTGATTCGCAGGAGTTAATTCTGAATCAATTTCTTTTTTACTTCTTTCAAAAAAACCTTTAATGGCCTCAGGAGATACTTTTATTTTAAATATCAAATAGATTAAAATTCCTAACAATAAAATTAAAAACGTACCTGAATTACCAATATAATCTTGCAGAAACAGGTTCATTTCATACCCTATTGTTCCACCTAATTCTGGTAAAGTCGTTGCGAAAAACCCACATAAAATGGAGATAATAATTATCGCATACAAATCCCAAAACCAAACACTTTTCAATCTTTTAAACGAAATATCCATCACTAAAAAAGCACCCGTTAAAAAGAAAAATTTAACAAATAAGAACGAAGCAATTCCAAATCCTTTATAGATAAATAAATCAGCTAAAAAAGCACCAAATTTCCCTAACCAATTATTCACCGTTTCAGAACGATTCGTTAATTTAGCAACGGCACTCTGGTCTTCCTGACCATAAATGAAAAAAGAAATAAAGGCTAAGAGTAATGCCACAGATAACAAAATCAAAATAAATCCCAATAAGATTTTATATTGCTTTCCTAATTTCCAAGGTAATTTATCTTCAGGATCAGTTCCTTTTTTATTCGAGGTAAGTGTTTTTTTTGCCATTCTTAATTAAACTAATAACTATTAAATCAAGGAAATATTAAGTAAATTTTGGTAAATATATCATTAAACCAATTGCAATTGCGGTCATAGCTGCAAAAAATACAGCTCCTGCTGCGATGTCTTTTATAAATCCGATTTTTTTATGAAACTCAGGATGAATAAAATCAGCTACTTTCTCCACTGCAGTATTTAGTCCTTCAATACTCAAAACCAAACCGATAGCAAGCGTTTGAAATAGCCATTCTTCATGGGATATATTGAAGTAAAAACCGGCAATAGTTACAAGCACTGCAAGAGTCGATTGCACCATGATACTGTGCTCGGTAGTAATTAATTTGAATGCGCCCTTGAACGCAAAAACCAAACTTTTTAATCTACCCGTAAAAAAGGTATTGTCCTTTTGAAAGTCCATACTTACTATTAAAGTACCGCTAAAGCAGCGTCATAATTAGGTTCATTCGCAATTTCAGGTACTTGCTCTGAATAGACAACTACTCCATTTTCATCAACTACAATTACTACTCTAGAATGCAAACCAGCTAAAACGCTTTCTACAATTTCCAAACCGTAATCTTTTCCAAAAGCTCCTGTATTAAAATCGGACAG
>CAIJFC010000179.1 GCA_903819815.1 uncultured Bacteroidota bacterium | reverse complement strand
GTAAAACAATTACTTCAAAAAACGGAAAATCAATATTTACAAGACAACAAAAGAGACATGCACCTTGTGGATGAAGCCTTGTATTTTGTAATCGAAGAGAAAAATAATCAGGTAGAATTATCTGACAATGGAATTAAATTTTTATCTAAAGATACCGATAGCTCGTTCTTTATTCTTCCAGATATTGGAACAGAGATAGCAGCAATTGAAAGACAAAATTTAGATAAAGATGCTGAAGCGGAAGCAAAAGAAATGTTGTTTCAAGATTTCAGTATTAAAAGCGAAAGAATTCATACCTTAACTCAATTGCTAAAAGCCTATTCTTTATTTGAAAAAGATGTAGAATATGTAATCATGGACAATAAAATCATGATTGTAGATGAGCAAACGGGTCGTATCATGGACGGACGTCGTTATTCTGACGGTTTGCACCAAGCAATTGAAGCTAAAGAAAACGTAAAAATTGAAGCTGCAACGCAAACATTTGCAACAGTTACTTTACAAAATTACTTCAGAATGTACAGTAAGTTAGCTGGTATGACTGGTACTGCGGTAACTGAAGCAGGAGAACTTTGGGAAATTTATAAATTGGATGTAGTAGAAATTCCAACGAATCGTCCAATGTCAAGACACGACAAAGAAGATTTAATTTACAAAACGACTCGTGAAAAATTCAATGCTGTTATTGAGGATGTAACTGAATTATCGGCTGCGGGAAGACCGGTATTAATTGGAACAACATCGGTAGAAATTTCTGAATTATTGAGTAGAATGTTGAAAATGCGTGGAGTAACTCATAACGTATTGAATGCAAAAATGCACAAGCAAGAAGCTCAAATTGTTGAAGAAGCAGGTAAAGCCGGAGTGGTAACTATTGCAACCAATATGGCTGGTCGTGGAACGGATATTAAATTATCTGCTGAGGTAAAAGCGGCTGGAGGATTAGCTATTGTTGGAACAGAACGCCACGATTCGCGTCGTGTGGACCGTCAGTTGAGAGGCCGTGCTGGTCGTCAAGGAGATCCAGGAAGTTCACAATTTTATGTGTCGCTTGAAGACAACTTGATGCGTTTATTTGGTTCAGAGCGTGTTGCAAAAGTAATGGACAGAATGGGATTGAAAGAAGGCGAAGTAATTCAGCATTCTATGATGACCAAATCTATAGAAAGAGCTCAGAAAAAAGTAGAAGAAAACAATTTTGGGGTTCGTAAACGTTTATTAGAATATGATGACGTTATGAATGCACAACGTGAAGTAGTCTACAAACGTCGTCGTCACGCGTTATTTGGGGAGCGTTTGAAATTGGATATTGCCAATATGATGTACGACACTTGCGAATTAATTGTGAATAACAATAAAATGTCAGGTGATTTTAAAAATTACGAGTTTGAATTAATTCGTTATTTCTCCATTACATCGCCAGTTTCTGAAAGTGATTTCTTGAAAATGACCGATATTGAATTGACTGGAAAAACCTACAGAGCTACTCAAGTATATTATACTGAAAAAGTAGAAAGAAGCGCTAGAGAAGCCTATCCAATTATAAAAAATGTATTTGAGGACAAAACCAATCATTTTGAACGTATTGTAATTCCTTTTTCTGACGGAATAAAATCATTAGAAGTAATAACCGATTTGAAACGTGCTTATGAAACTCAAGGAAAACAACTGGTAGCCGATTTTGAAAAGAATATCACTTTGGCTATTGTTGACGAAGCTTGGAAAAAGCACTTGCGTAAAATGGACGAATTGAAACAATCGGTTCAGTTGGCAGTTCATGAGCAAAAAGATCCATTATTAATATACAAATTTGAAGCGTTTAATTTATTCAGTAATATGATTAATGGCGTAAACAAAGAAGTAATTTCATTCTTATTTAAAGGAGATTTACCACAACAAAACGCGCCTAGAATTCAAGAAGCTAAAGAAGTTCGTAAAAAAGAAAATTACAAAATAAGTAAAGAAGAAATTGTAAGTAGTGAGAGTGCGAATCGTGAAGCTGGAGAAACGCAGCAACGACAAATTACGGAAACTATAGTTCGTGAAATGCCAAAAATCAATCGAAATGACACAGTAACGATTCAAAATGTAGCCAACGGACAAACGCAAGAAATGAAATTTAAAAAAGCGGAAAGTTTATTGGCTTCCGGCCAATGGGTTTTAGTTAATTAGATTTTAATTATAAAGAAAATGCTCTAATTGGTATTGCAGTTGGAGCATTTTTTATAAATTAGTACTACCAACTAAAAATATTTTTTTATCTTTACTTATATAAATTTGACATTAACAATTAAAACTTAATATCATGGCAAAGAGTCAAGACGCAAAAAAAACACAAAAAAAGGAACCTTTGAAAACCGCTAAGGAAAAGAAAGAAGAGAAAAGAGAAAAGAAAAACAGTCCTAAAAGAGATTAAATAAATAACCCTTTCGATATTAAAATCTGAAAGGGTTACTTTTTAAAAAACATATTATGCCCAACACTACAATCTATTCTTTGTTTTTTAACCGTGTTAAAGAAAGTATTTCTGACGGAACTTTTGCCAAACTTACTATGGCAAAAACAATTGGAAACACACAGTTAATGAATATTTATATTCGAACAAATGTGGATGAAATTCAGTTAAAACTGGCTTTGACTTTCAAATTCCAAACGGGGGAAGAAGTAACGATTTTACCAATTGAAGAAGGGTTGAGTGATCTAATTCAATACATCAACAATCCTTTTATGTCGGCTTTGCTTTTTACTACCGAAGCGGATGTAACGATGAAATTGAACAAAAAAAGAGTCGCAACTATTACGGAGCAAGCACCAACTTTCAAAAATGCAGATCCGGTTTTGTTGGAGTATTTATCAAACAGATAACCATCGTTAAACAATTAGATAATAGATGAAGAGATAATAGACTAAAAGATGATGAAGATTTTTCTTTGCGAACCTTGCGAAAACTTTGCGCTCTTTGCGGTTAAATACCTTTGTACCTTTCGAAATCTTTAATTCTTTTGTGGTTAAAATAATTGCCACTGATTCACAGATAAATTATACCACAAATTCGCAATTAATTTGAAGTTTATTCAGAAAAAAGATAATAGACAAAGAGATAATAGACAAAGAGATAATAGACAAATAGATAATAACTATTTTTCTTTGCGATCCTAGCGTAAACCTTTGCGCTCTTTGCGGTTAAATACCTTTGTACCTTTCGAAATCTTTGATTCTTTTGTGGTGAAAAAAACTATAAATTATCTGGAAAAATCTTACCTGGATTCAAAATACCGTTAGGATCAAAAATAGTTTTTATGCCTTTCATTAATATTAAGTGTGATTCACTAAAAGCGATATCCATGTAGTTTTTTTGAACGAAACCTATTCCGTGTTCACCAGATAATGTTCCTTTTAGAGAAACTGTCAACTCAAAAATTTCACGAATTCCTTTAGTGACTTCAGTATTCCAATTTTCATCGGTCATGTTGCCTTTAATTATGTTCACATGTAAATTTCCATCGCCAGCGTGACCGTAACAAACCGATTTAAATCCGTATTTAGATCCGATTTCTTTGATTCCAAATAATAATTTTGGTAATTCATATCTTGGAACAACGGTATCTTCTTCTTTGTAAATAGAATTTGATTTTACCGCTTCGGCAACGCTTCGACGCATTTTCCAAAGTAAGTTTTTTTGAATTTCGGTATCTGCAAAAAGTACTTCATCAATATTGAATTGCTCTACTACTTCCATAATTTTTTCGGCTTCCTGAAAAAGAATATCTGGGTAATTTCCATCGACTTCAATTAGCAAATGTGCTTTAACTTCATCTTTAACTTGCACGTTTAAATCCGGAACAAATTTCAAAGTCCAATCAATGGCATCGCGTTCCATAAATTCTAATGCGCTAGGTGTAATTCCAGCTCTAAAAATAGCTGAAACCGCTTCACAAGCTTGGTTTGCCTCATAAAAAGGAACTAACATTAAAACAGTATGATTTACTTTCGGAATTAATTTCATTACAATCTTGGTAATAATCCCAAGAGTTCCTTCGCTTCCCACCATTAGTTGCGTGAGATTGTATCCTGTAGAATTTTTCAGCGTATTGGCGCCTGTCCAAATTATATCGCCATTGGCAAGAACTACTTCAAGGTTTAAAACATAATCTTTGGTAACGCCATATTTTACAGCACGCGCACCACCCGCATTTTCGGCAACGTTCCCTCCTATCCAACAACTTCCTAAACTACTTGGATCTGGTGGATAAAAAAGGTCTTTTTCGGCAACTGCTTCCCGCAAAACTTGAGTAATAACTGCGGGTTCAACAACGACTTGAAGGTTTTTTTCATCGATATTGATTATTTTATTGAAACGCTCCATCGACAATCCGATTCCCTGATAAATTGATAATGCACCTCCGCTTAAACCCGTTCTTGCTCCGATTGCGGTAACAGGAATTCCATGAAGATTTGCAATTTTTAAAATTTCAGAAACTTCTTGAGAAGTTCCTGGTTTTAAAACTACTGAAGGAGGAAAAACAAAAGCTTCGGTTTCATCTTTTCCGTAATGATTACGAGTTTCTTGATCGGTAAAAACATAGGAATCACCAATGATTTCATTGAATTGCGATAGTATTTCTGGAGTGATATTCATAAAATAATTTGAATTGTAAATGTAAAAAATAAATTAAAATTAAATAGTATTTTTATTCTAAAAAAGTGATTAGAATGAGGAATCCTAGCCCCGATGGAAGGGAAAATCCCGAACTTTTTAGTGAGGATTTGGAATGACAGCGGGAAACAGCTCCAAAAAATTAGTTAAAATTAAAATAGTTAACAATTGTTAACAAATTAGATTTCTAATAACCATAATAAATTGTATTTTTACGTTTCAAAATTTAAATTATAAATGGGTAAAATCATTGCTATTGCCAATCAAAAAGGGGGTGTTGGGAAAACAACAACTTCCATTAATTTAGCAGCTTCACTAGGTGTTTTAGAAAAAAAAGTGTTATTGATCGACGCTGATCCTCAGGCGAATTCAAGTTCAGGTTTAGGAATTGACGTTGAAAATGTGACTATTGGAACCTATCAAATTTTGGAACACAGCAATAAAGCGGAGGAGGCAATTGTAACTAGTACAGCGCCAAATGTTGACGTTATTCCCGCCCATATTGACCTTGTAGCCATCGAAATTGAGTTGGTTGACAAGGAAAATAGAGAATATATGTTGAAACAAGCTTTGGAAAGTATCAAAGATAAATACGATTATATTTTGATTGATTGCGCGCCATCGTTGGGACTTTTGACTTTAAACGCTTTAACAGCTGCTGATTCGGTAATTATCCCGATTCAGTGTGAATATTTTGCCTTAGAAGGATTGGGAAAATTATTGAATACGATAAAAAGTGTTCAAAAAATTCATAATTCGAATTTAGATATTGAAGGACTGCTTTTAACGATGTTTGATTCGCGTTTGCGATTATCAAATCAGGTGGTTGAGGAAGTTCAAAAGCATTTTCACGATATGGTTTTTGAAACTATAATTCAAAGAAATGTAAAATTGAGTGAAGCTCCGAGTTATGGAGAAAGTATTATTAATTATGACGCAACAAGTAAAGGAGCGAATAATTATTTGCGATTAGCAGAAGAAATTATTAAGAAAAATAGTAATTAATTTATGGCACAAGCAATAAAAAAACAAGCATTAGGAAGAGGATTGTCGGCATTATTAAAAGATCCTGATAATGATATAAAAACCGTTTCGGATAAAAATGCAGATAAAGTGGTGGGCAATATTGTCGAGCTAGAAATTGATGCTATTGAGATTAATCCTTTTCAACCAAGAAGTAATTTTAATGAAGAATCGCTTCAAGAATTAGCGACTTCAATCAAAGAATTAGGTGTAATTCAACCAATTACTGTTCGTAAAACCGACTTTAACAAATACCAATTAATTTCGGGAGAACGAAGATTACGTGCTTCAAAATTGGCTGGTTTAAATGTAGTTCCCGCTTATATTCGAATTGCCAATGATAATGAATCGTTGACAATGGCTTTGGTGGAAAACATTCAAAGACACGATTTAGATCCTATTGAAATTGCGTTATCTTACCAAAGATTAATTGACGAAATTCAATTGACGCAAGAGCAAATGAGCGAGCGTGTTGGCAAAAAGCGTTCTACCATTGCAAATTACCTGCGTTTATTAAAACTTGATCCAATTATTCAAACAGGAATTCGCGATGGTTTTATCTCCATGGGTCACGGTCGTGCGATAATTAATATTGAAAATCAAGACATTCAAACTAGCATTTACCAAAAAATTGTTAGTCAAAATTTATCGGTTAGAGAAACGGAAGCTATAGTAAAAAACTATCAAGATAGTTTGAAACCTAAATCAGCATCAAATCCTAAAACTTCGAATTTTGTTATTCCTGCTGAAGCAAATAAAGTAATTACCGATTATTTTGGCGCAAAAGTGGAAGTAAAAGTTGCCGGAAATGGAAAAGGAAAAATCTCAATTCCCTTTCATTCTGAGGAAGATTTCAACAGAATTATCAAACTAATCAAAGGATAGTGCAAAAAATATATTTCATATTTATTTTGGGATTCTTATTAGGTACATTCACTAATTATTCTCAAGAAAAAAAGGTTGCTATAATGGTAACCAAAGACACATTGAAATATAAAGAAATTAATCCTTTAGCTCCGGCAAAAGCAGCATTTTATTCGGCAGTTCTTCCAGGTTTAGGTCAGGCCTACAATAAAAAATATTGGAAAATTCCATTGGTTTATGGAGGAATTGGAGCTGGATTGTATTACTATAATATTAACAGTAACAAGTTCAACAGTTATAGAGATGCTTACAAAAGACGTTTGGCGGGATACCGCGATGATAATTATCAATATTTAGATGATTCTAGATTAATTACAGCGCAACAATTTTATCAAAGAAACAGAGATTTATCGCTGTTTGTAGCGGTTGCTTTTTATGCATTAAACATTGTAGATGCTAATATTGATGCACATTTAATGCAATTTAATGTAAATGATAAATTATCGTTTCGTCCTGAAATTTACAGTGATGAAATTACTTACCAACAAAATTTAGGTTTGACTTTAAACTTCCACTTTTAATGAAAATTGCACTTTTAGGTTACGGAAAAATGGGGCAAGTTATTGAAAAAATAGCGTTGCAAAGAGGACATGAAATTGTAGTAAGAAAAGCTATCGGAGATTCCTTTGATGGATTGGAAAACGCAACTGTAGCAATTGATTTTAGTGCTCCCGATGCAGCTGTTGAGAATATTTCTACTGCCTTAAATCTTGGTATTCCAGTGATTTCTGGCACTACGGGTTGGTTACACGATTATGACAAAATGGTTCAGCTTTGCAATGAAAAAAGATCG
>CAIJFC010000178.1 GCA_903819815.1 uncultured Bacteroidota bacterium | reverse complement strand
CATTTCTTTACCAAATGCTAACGGTCAAATGGAGCAATATGAAGTTAATGACGCCTCAAATTTTGATGCTGAGTTACAAGCCAAATACCCTGAAATTAGGGCTTTCTCAGGAAAAGGAATAACAGATAGATATGCAACCTTGAAACTTAGTATTTCCCCTCAAGGGATTCAAACTATGGTTTTTAGAACGGATAGAGAAAACGAATTTATAGAGGCTTATTCTCAAGATCATTCTGTTTATGCAGTATTTAAATCTCAAAGAAATAATAAAAATTCGGGTTGGAATTGTTCTACTGCACATGAAAAATCCGTTATGGAAACAACCTCAAAATCGGTAGGAAATACAAGCACTAATAAATCTAACGCAGGACAATTAAAAGTGATGCGTTTGGCACTTTCTTGTAATGCAGAATATTCTAATTACTTTGGAGCAACAAGTGCAACGCAAGTAGCTTTGGTTTTAGCCGCTTTCAACAATACATTAACTCGTTGTAACGGAGTTTATGAAAAAGATTTAGGGGTTCACATGAATTTAGTTGCCAGCACTACTAACGTAATTTATTATGTAGCTGCAACGGATCCTTATTCAACTTCTTTATCAACTTGGAATACTTCATTGCAAAAAGCTTTAAATACTACTTTAACAGGAGTAAATACAGCTTTAGCAGCAAATAATGCAGCCTACGATATTGGTCATATGTTTGGAAAAACAGGTGGCGGAGGGAACGCGGGTTGTATTGGTTGTATTTGTGTGGACGGTGTTACAGCGGGAACTGGAAGTACAAAAGGTAGAGGAATTACTTCGCCTTCAAATGGTGTTCCTTCGGGAGATTCATTTGATATTGATTATGTAGTTCACGAAATGGGACATCAAATGGGAGCCAATCATACCTTTTCAAATGGTAATGAAGGTGCCGGAGTAAATAAAGAAGTGGGCTCAGGGGTAACCATCATGGGTTATGCCGGAATTACAAGTTACGACGTTGCTCCACACTCTATAGATATTTTTCATGAAGCTTCAATCGAACAAATTCAAAATAATTTAGCAGGGAGAACTTGTATTGTTTCTACAAATTTAGTTGATAATGCTACTCCTGTAGTTCAACCAGTAATTGATTATACTATTCCTTTCAGTACTCCTTTTGTATTAACTGGAGCTGCTACAGATGCAAATGAAACTGATGCTTTGACTTATTGTTGGGAACAAAATGACGACGGAGGTTCAAGTACCAATGCAAATAGTAATGCAAGTGCCACAAAAACGGTAGGTCCTAACTTTATTTCTTGGACTCCTACTGCTTCTCCATCAAGATATTTTCCTAAATTGGAATCAGTTGTAGCTAATTCAAGTACAACTAGCGAAGTAGGTGGTGATGCAGGTATGCTTTCTGAAGCTTTAAGTTCAGTAGCAAGACTATTAAATTTCAGATTAACAGTTAGAGATAACGCTCCATACAGCCCTACAGTACCAATAAAAGTTGGTCAAACTGCTTTTACGGATATGAAAGTTAATGTAACGGCTGCTGCTGGACCATTTTTGGTAAGTGCACCAAATACGGCTGTTTCTTGGATTGTTGGATCAAATCAAACGGTTACTTGGGCTGTTGCAGGAACTACTGCTAACAATATAAATGCAGCATACGTAGATATCTTTTTATCAACAGACGGTGGTTATACTTATCCAATACAACTAGCGAGTAAAGTGCCAAATAATGGAAGCGCAATGATCACTGTGCCAAATAATTCGGGTTCTACCAATAGAATCATGGTAAAAGGGTACAAACACATTTTCTTTGATATTTCAAATGCAAATTTTGCAATTACAGCACCAACTTCTAGTTTTGCAATAGCTTATAACGGAGTTGCTGAACAACAAAACAAACAAACTTGCCAAGGAGGAACAATTTCTTATTCTATTCCTTACACCGCTTATGCAGGATTTACAGGAACAACTGCATTCTCAGCGGGTACTTTGCCGGCTGGAGTAACAGTTGCCTTTGTTCAACCTTCTGTTTCAGCAAGTGGAACCGTAACAATGAACGTAACCGCATCAGCATCAGCTTCGGCAGGAGTTTTTCCAATAGTTGTTTCTGCAACATCTGGAGCAACTGTAAAAACAGCCACTTTCTATTTAGAAATATTCAATGCTAATTTTGGAACTCAAGCATTAACAAGCCCAGCAAATTTAACAGTTGCTGTTAATCCATATGCTGCGGTGTTTACTTGGCCAGCAAATTCCGCTGCAGCTAGTTACGATCTTCAAATAGCAACTAATGCAAATTTTGCTACTATTGTAAGAACTGTAAATGTTACCACAAATACCTATACTGCAAACAATTTAGTTGTCGCTAATGATTATTACTGGAGAGTTTTACCTAAAAACCCAACATGTTCAGGAACGTATAGCTCAGGATTTAAATTTACAACAGGTCAATTAACTTGTAATATTGTTAATGCTACCGATCCAAATTTACCAGTTACCATTCCAACAGTTGTTAATACAGTTCCTTTTAATTCAACGTTTAACGTAACCACTTCTGTTACAATTGCCGATTTAAATGTGACTGTGAATTTAACACACACATGGGTTGCCGATTTAACTTTAAAATTAACAAGCCCCGCAGGAACCGTGGTTACTTTGATAACTAACAAATGTGATTCTGCTACTGCAGCTAGTGTAAATAATATAGCTGCAACATTTGATGATTCAGGAACTGCAATTACTTGTGGTGATTTTCCAGCAATTACCGGAACAATAGTGTCTGAGCAATTATTGTCTCAATTTAATGGACAAAACTCTAGCGGAACATGGACTTTAACTGTATTAGATCCCTACAATGCTGATGGCGGAACAATAGACAGCTGGAGTTTAAACATCTGTACTATGGCTTCTCCACTAGGATTAGTTGATAATTCATTGGCTAACTTCACTTTGTTTCCAAATCCAAATAAAGGAAACTTTACCGTTCAGTTTGATTCAAATTCCAATAATGATATCGCTATTTCTGTTCACGACATGAGAGGAAGATTGATCTTAAATAATATTTACAATAACACTGGATTAATCTCTCAAAACGTTCAATTGGATAACATTCAAGCTGGAGTTTATCTGGTAACTGTTCAAGACGGTGATAGAAAAGTAGTTAAGAGAATTGTTATAGAATAATATTTCAAATATTATAATTTAAAAAAGAGACGGTTAATGCCGTCTCTTTTTTTGTTTAAATCATTTTATTATTCTATTTATAGGATTGTATTAATTGCTTTAAATGGGAATTAATTAGTTAGTTAAAAGTCATTTACGAAAGAAATTAACATTCCATTTCAATCGATTTCATACTTAAAATTATTAAATCGATAACGATACTAATAAAATCACCCAAATATGCGTTATGGCATAAGAATCAAATGATAATATTCTTAAAAAAATGGTTTATTTTTAATTTTTAATAATTTTAAAAATTATTGATAATTTAATGTAAAAAACATTTTTTTATTTGAACTAAAAAATTAAATTTGCTCTTCACCAAGTTTAAATTAACTTTAGAAATTAAAAAATTATTTAAAATTATCAAAAATTAAAAAAAATGGCAAACGTTAAAAAAGAAAGTGGTTCAAAAGTAGGCGGTATGATCTCAGGAATCATAATTGTTGCATGTGTATTTGTAGGTTATCTAGTTTGGTCTCTATTAATGGGGGCAGCTTCTAACTTTGAAGGTGGAGATCCTGAAAAAGGGCATCCATTAAATACTTTAGGTATGGTTTACAAAGGAGGATTCATTGTTCCTGTATTATTAGGAATGTTATTAATGGTAATTGTGTTTTCTTTTGAGCGTTTTGCTGTAATTTCAAAAGCGGCTGGAAAAGGAAACTTAGATACCTTTATGAAAAGTGTACAAAATAATGTGAAAGAAGGAAAAATTGAAGAAGCAATTGCAGCTTGTGACAAACAACAAGGTTCTGTTGCCAACACAATTAAATCAGCTTTAGTAAAATACCAAGACGTTAAAAAAGAAGGATTCAATAGCGAAGATGCTGCTGAAACAATCCATAAAGAAATCGAAGAAGCAACATCACTTGAAATGCCAATGTTAGAGAAAAATATGACTATCATTTCTTCTTTAGTATCATTAGGAACACTTGGAGGATTGTTAGGTACAGTATCAGGGATGATTAAAGCGTTTGGTGCTTTGGCTTCAGCTGGAACTCCTGACCAAGCTGCTCTTGCAACTGGTATTTCTGAGGCGTTAATTAACACTGCAACGGGTATCTCAACTTCTGTATTGGCAATTATCGCTTACAACTTCTTTACTTCTAAAATTGATGATTTGACGTACTCTATCGATGAGGCAGGTACAACAATTGTAAATACTTACAGAAAATTCAGAGGTAGCTTAAAACAATAATTTTTGATTTTTAAATCAAATAATAGATATAAATAATGGCTAAAATAAAAATGAAAAAAAAGTCAACATCGACGGATATGACCGCGATGTGTGATGTAGCTTTCTTATTGCTTACTTTCTTTATTTTGACAGCTACAGCTAAAGTGCCTGAGGCATTGCCTGTAGATACGCCGGCTTCTACTGTACAAACGAAATTGCCAGAATCCGATTTGGCAACCATAACTATAGGAAAAGGAAAAGTATTTTTTGACCTTAAAGGAAGAGAAGTTCGTAAAAGAGCACTTCAATTAATGGGAGATAAATACGGTGTGACATTCACGCAAGACGAAATGGATAAATTTGCTTTAATGGAAGGATTTGGCGTGCCAATTCAAAGTTTGAGTCAAATTATCGCCATGAAAAGCGCGGATAGAAGTAAAGCAGATCAACCTGGAGTTCCTAAAGATTCTCTTGACAATCAGTTGAAAGAGTGGATTTACAATTCTAGAATTGCAAATATTGAAACCAACGATAAAGAATTGCAAATTGCTATTAAAGGAGATGCAAAAGAAGAATATCCAGCTATTAAAAAAGTAATGGATATTTTACAAGATCAGAAAATCAATAGCTTTAGCTTGGTTACTGGTTTGAGAGGAAAAGATTTTTAATTAAAAAAGAGACACTAAAATGGCTGAATTAAATACCGACGGTGGTGGCGACAAAGGTGGTAAAGTAAGAAGTAAAAAGCAAAATGCTAAGGTAGATTTAACTGCAATGGTGGATTTGGCTTTCTTATTGATCACATTTTTCATGCTTACCACAACGTTGTCAAAACCACAATCCATGAGTTTGGGGTTGCCAGATAAAGACGATGATCCTACAAAGAATAAAGACGTTAAAGTGGATGAAAATCGTACAATGACTATTTTAATAGGAGATAATGACAAATTAGTTCGTTATGTAGGTTTATTGGCAACACCAGTAGCTGGAGGAACGCCGAAAGACTTTGTTTATGGAAAAGACGGTATCAGAAAAGAACTTATCGATAGAAAAAAGAAAGTACTTGAATATACAGGAAACAAAGACAAAGGAATAATAGTAATCATTAAGCCAAGTAAGAAATCAAATTACAGAAACTTAATAGATATATTAGATGAAATGGCAATTGTAGACGTACCAACCTATGCAATTGTTAACGATTTTTCGCCTGAAGAAACAAAATTGTTAGAAGGAAAATAAGAGCAATCTTTGTCCCCAATAACCTAATAATTAAGAAACATGAAACGCCAAAGTAAAATGACATTGATTAAAATGTAAAGGAGTAGGCGTTACATCTTCCTTTAAAATTAAATAAAATATACAGATGAAATTAGATTTAATAAAAGACCAATGGCTTGAAATTGTTTTCGAAGGACGAAATAAAGTGTATGGTGCCTATGAATTAAGAAAATCAAATCAGAAAACTACTTTAAGAGCGCTTATAATAGGTTCAGTTTTGTTTGGCTTTGCTATTGCTCTGCCATTACTTATCAATATGATACCCGATTCTCAGGACGATGCCAGCTTAGATACTAAAATTACTACGGTAAAATTACCACCTAAGGAGAAACCGAAAGAAAATATTCCACCACCACCACCACCACCACCAAAAGTGGATCAGGTGAAGTTTGTGAAACCGGTAGTTGCTAAGGCAGAAGAAGTAGTGGAAGAACCGCCAAAAATTGTTGAAATTAAAGACAAAAAATTAGGTGCTGAAACTATTAAAGGTGATCCAGATGCTGAATTAACAGTGGAGCCTGTTGGAAATGGCCCAGCGGATATTGTGGATGATAATAATATCTACAGTAACGCAGGTATTGAAGTAAAACCAGATTTCCCAGGAGGTATGGCTAAATTCTACAAGTTTGTAGGAAATAACTACAGAACACCAGAAGAATTAGAATCGTCAGGAAAAGTGTACGTTTCTTTCGTTGTAGAAAAAGATGGTTCATTAACGGATATTAAAGTAGTAAGAGACGTCGGTTTTGGAACAGGAAAAGAAGCAGTTCGTGTTTTGAGATCGTGTCCAAAATGGACTCCTGGTGAACAAAATGGTAAAAAGGTGAGAGTACTTTATTCGCTTCCTATTACTATTCAAATTCCAGAATAATGTTGAATAACTCAACTGAAAACAAAGAGAAGAAATCGCTTAAAGAGCGGTTTTTTCTCGTTATAGGAATGGTCTTTTTCTTAGTCTATTTGGCAACAGGATTAGCAATCATCTTTTGGAAAGAATTTCCAATCGATATGAAGCCGGGTTATAGAATTGCTTTTGGAGTAGTTCTTATTGTATATTCATTTATTCGGTTTTACCGAATCGTAAACGACAATAAAGTGTAGGTTATGAAAAAGTTTCCTTTAATTCCCTTTGTATTTTTCTTAGGTTTACTACTTGTATTTTTTGCTTGCAATCAAAATAACAAGCCAAAAAACGAGAAAGAAACCATTTTAAAAGGTTCAACGTCAGTTTTAGTTGACGAAACCTTACTACCTATTG
The DNA here is from genome assembly GCA_903819815.1 of uncultured Bacteroidota bacterium. Classification (GTDB taxonomy): domain Bacteria; phylum Bacteroidota; class Bacteroidia; order Flavobacteriales; family Flavobacteriaceae; genus Flavobacterium. The sequence goes on along the minus strand of CAIJFC010000178.1, from coordinate 12,203 downwards.
TTGAAGACCAAGTGGAAGTTTTTGAAAGTTTGTATGATGCAAAAATTCAAATAAATCCTAAGTCGGAAGCGGAAACCATTTTGGCACTTTCAAAAGATACCTCCAAAATTGCTATTTTATCTAGAAAATTAAATCCGGAAGAAGAAAAAGTATTTTCAAGCAAAAAAATAACTCCAAGAACGACCCTATTTGCAACCGATGCAATTGCTTTTATTTCAAACCAAAGAAATAAAGATACTTTAATTGCGTTACAGGATGTAGTGAACTTCTTGAAGGGAATGCCAAATTCTAAAATCAAAGGACTGGTTTTTGACAACCCAAATTCAAGTACCGTTCGCTACATGAATGAGCTTGCTGGAACCAAAGAATTGCCTTCAAAAGGAATATTTTCTTTTAAAACAAATGAGGAAGTAATTCAATTTGTTTCTGAAAATGAAGGTATGATTGGAGTAGTTGGGGTGAACTGGTTAATGGAACCCTCATTAAAAATGAGACCTATTGTTGATAAAATTACTATTCTAAGTGTAAAAGGAATTGGTAAAACAGATTACTTTGCACCCACGCAAAATAACCTTGCAGAAAAGAAGTATCCTTTGGCACGTGAATTGTACATTATCAATTGTCAGGGTTACTCCGGTTTAGGAATGGGATTTGCCTCGTTTATTGCTGGTGAAGTAGGTCAAAGAATTACCCTTAAATCGGGATTATTGCCTGTAAAAATGCCTGGTAGAAATATCAAAACCAGAAAACAAATAGAAAAAGAGATTAAATAATAAACTACAACACAATGAACACAATTAAGATTTTTAGTATTGCTTTATTAACTTCAGTAACACTAAGCTATGCTCAAGATTTAGATCAGGCAAAGAAAACAATTGATGCAGAACAATTTGAAAAAGCCAAAGGAATTCTAAAATCAATTCTTAAAACGACTCCAGATAACGGAAAAGCAGCTTTTCTATTAGGAAACATATATCTTAATCAGAATATAGGGGACTCTGCTAAAATCTATTTTAATAAAGGGCTTGTTGCCAAATTAGATTCTAAATTCAATTATATTGGTTTAGGCCAAATGGATTTAGAAGATAAAAACGTGGCTGCAGCCGAAGCTAATTTTGCCTTAGCAACTAAAGATATCAGAAAAAAAGAATCAGAGCAATACGTTTATATCGCGAAAGCCTATATGAATGCAAATACGCCTGATTACAATAAAGCAATTGAAATTTTGAATAAAGCGAAGATTGCCAATCCTAATGACACAAATGTTTTATTGGCTTTTGGTGATGCCTATTACGGACTTAAAAATCAAAATGATTCTTACAAATCGTACCGTGATGCCTTTGATGCCGATCCTACTTTAATTAGAGCAAAAATGCAATTGGGAGTTTTATTAAAAGGAGCTAGAGCCTTTTCTGAAGCCGTAAGAGCGTATGATAACGTAATTGCAACCAATCCAGAATACGGGCCAGTTTATAGAGAATTAGCCGAAACCTATTATTTCTGGGCGAAAGACGATCCTAAAAATTACAAAGACAATATTACAAAAGCCTTATCTTTCTACGAAAAATACATGAACTTAACCGATTATTCGTTAACGTCTCGTATGCGTCACGCCGACTTTTTAATCCTTGCAAAAGATTATAAAGCGTTAGAAATAGAAGCCAACGCGATGAAAGAATTGGATAAAGTAAATCCAAGAATCTTCCGTTATTTAGGTTATTCAGCTTATGAAAATGGTAATGTTGACGCAGCAATTTCAGCGTTAGAGAATTTTATCGCAACACCAACAAATAAAATTATAGCTAGAGATTACCTTTATTTAGGTTTAGCAAAAATGAAAAAAGCCAATAATTTGGAGACTAAAGTGGTTGACGCTCTTGTTTTTGATGCTGGAGTAGCGCAATTGAAAAAAGCCGTTGAAATTGAAATTACCATGACCAATGATTTAAGTGAAATAGGTAAAAAATTTTACGAACAAAAATTGTTCAAAGAAGCTTCTGTTATCTATGAAATAGCAATAACCAATGAAAATTCTAAAAATTATTTATTAGATAATTTCTACCTTGGAAACTCTTTATATTTCAAAAACACTCGTAAAGATGTCGTAAAAGCAGATCCGATCGAATTGCAAAAAGCCGATGTAGCTTTCGGAAACGTAATCACTGCAGCGCCTTCAACTCAAGACGCCTACATTTTCAGAGCCAGAACTAACAATTTACTTGAAAACGATGAAATGATTATTAAATATTACCAACAATACATCGACATTGTAACTGCAAAAGGAGAAGAAGAAATGGCTAAACCAGCCGTGAAAACTAAATTCATCGAGTCGTATAACGCAATCGGAGCGGCCTATGCCAACACTGACAAATTGAAAGCAAAAGAATATTTTGGTAAAACTTTAGCCTTAGATCCTACAAATAGTTATGCAACTCAATCCATAAAATTATTGAACTAATTGATTATAAATTTCAAATCCAAACCGATAGTTCACAGCTGTCGGTTTTTTTTTGGAGCAAAAACTCCTATTTTCTTTCACGATTCCACCCGTGATCCACTATATCTGTTGCGGCGAACCCCGCCACAACAGGATGCCGCTCCTCCCGGGGCTAATTATAAAAGTATGATTTTCACTATTCACTTTCTTATTTCTGTCTATTATCTTTTCATCTATTATCTTTCTTCTTTGTTAAATCTGCAATCTGCAATCATAATTCCTAAATCAGCAATCTCAAATCCTAAATCTATTTTTCACTACCTTTGCAATCTATTTATAATAAACAATGTTAAATCAAGAAACTCAAATAGCCGTCGATAAAGGATTAATGCTTCCCCTAATGGAAGAATTTTATACCATTCAAGGCGAAGGGTATCACACTGGAACGGCAGCATATTTTATTCGAATTGGTGGTTGCGACGTAGGTTGCCACTGGTGCGATGTCAAAGAAAGCTGGAATGCCGAACTACATCCACCTACTTCCACTGATTTAATTGTTGAAAATGCTGTAAAATATTCTGAAACCGTTGTCGTAACCGGCGGCGAACCGTTAATGTGGGACATGACCGTTTTAACGCAAAAATTAAAAGAAAAAAACCTTAAAATTCACATTGAAACTTCAGGTGCTTATCCTTTATCAGGAACTTGGGATTGGATTTGTCTTTCTCCAAAGAAAAATAAATTGCCTACGCAAACCGTTTACGACAATGCCAACGAGCTGAAAGTAATCATTCACAACAAACACGACTTTACATTTGCCGAAGAGCAAGCCGAAAAAGTAAATTCCGATGCTATTCTTTTTCTGCAACCAGAATGGAGTAAAAAAGAAGAAATGACACCACTAATTGTAGATTATGTAATGAACAATCCAAAATGGCGTGTATCTTTACAAACACATAAATACCTTAATATTCCTTAACCAAATAACTTTATTATGAAATTATCCATCCTTTTTACAGTACTATTTTTTTCTTGCCTTAATTGTTTTTCACAACAAGATACTATACAAGTTAAAAAAAATGAAACCTATAATTATAGTTCTATTGATAAAAAACCTGAATTTCCGGGTGGTGCTGGCGCTTTCTACAAATACATAGGAAACAATTATAGAACTCCAAGCGTACAAGGTCTTAGCGGGAAAGTTTATGTCAATTTTGTAATTGAAAAAGACGGAAGTGTTGTTGAAGCAAAAGTAATAAGAGATTTAGGTTATGGAACTGGTGAAGAAGCAGTTCGTGTTTTGAAAGAATCGCCTAAATGGAGTCCAGGCATTCAAAATGGAAAACCGGTTAGAGTAATGTATTCTTTGCCAATCACGATTCAATCTACACGATAGTCGAAATTTTAAAAAGTCAGTCTCGCTAAATAATCGTAATGTTCGCCTTCCAATATTAATTTGCATTGCAATCCATTGGCATCAGCCGCATTTTGCAAAGTGTTATAATCCATATACAACCAAGGTAATGGCGTTTCTTTTTCTCCTTTATAGGAAATAGTAAACTCTAATTCCCCATAATAAGCATTGCCAGTAATCCATTTTCCGCCGTCTTCATCTTCGTCAAACATGTAAATAATATCTGACGAATCAATAAGGATTTGTCCGTTTTCCGCCAATAACGATTTTAGTTTTTCAAGGTATTTTGAAACGTGTTCTAATTTTCCAAATATTCCAGTTCCATTCATCAATAGAAGAATAGTATCAAATTTTTCAATTGAATTAAATTCCAAAATATCAATTTTTAAAACATCTGAAATTTCTCTCAATCGACAAGCTTCAACGGCTTTTTCAGAAATATCGATGGCGGTAACTTCCAAATTCTTTTCTTTTTGTAAATACAAACTATGACTTCCAGCACCGCAACCCACATCCAAAACCTTCCCTTTAGAAAGTAAAAGCGCTTGTTGTTCTAATTTTGGCATCCCAAAAAAATCTCGAAACAAATAAGCAACCGACATTTCATCTTCTTCAGAAATGGTAGTTTCCGTAATTAAATCCTCAGGAGAATTATTGGTCTGAAAATCAAGAATGGCTTTTCCAAAAAGGTCTTTCATAATAGTTGATTCGGTAATTTGGTTATTTGTTGATTTGTTTGATTAATTTTGTGGTGTCAACTTTAAACTTTAAACTTGAAACACATTTTAAACAATCTTCCTAAAGAAGCCAAAGATAAGCATATCGAAAATAAAAAGTATTTCGACAAGCTAAAAAAGAAGGCGCCCAAGAATATCGACTACATCATGCAAGATTTGCACGATGCCGAATTCAAAAAAACCGATTGCTTAAAATGTGCCAATTGTTGTAAAACCACGGGGCCACTTTTTACCTTGGCAGACATAGAAAGAGTTTCAAAATACTTGCGTCAAAAGCCACAACAATTCATCGATCAATATTTGCAAATTGATGAAGACAAAGATTATGTTTTGCAAAGTGTTCCCTGTACTTTTTTAGACCATGAAAACGCCTGTATGATTTATGACGTTCGACCTAAAGCGTGTAGAGAATTTCCCCACACCGATCGAAAAAAATTCCAACAAATCTCAGAATTGACTTTGAAAAACGTCGCTATTTGTCCCGCAGCATTTAACATTGTGCAAGAAATGAAAAAGAGGATGCCTTTGTGAATTAATAATGATAAATTCTTTTTATAATAATTTCCCAACTTTAATTTGCAATTCAATTCTCTTTCCTATCTTTGCAGTCAGATATTAGAGGAAAAATTTGAACTGATTGCAACCTCGTTAAAAAAATGCTAAAGCAGAAATCCTCTCCTTTAACATTCCCGCAATCTTACTTTTTTTCTTCGCTTAATTAAAAACAAATTATTAAATATGGCTTATTTATTTACGTCAGAATCTGTGAGTGAAGGACATCCTGATAAAGTTGCAGATCAAATTTCAGATGCATTAATTGATAACTTTTTAGCATTTGACCCTGAGTCAAAGGTAGCTTGCGAAACTTTAGTAACTACAGGACAGGTAATTCTGGCTGGTGAAGTAAAATCGGAAACGTATTTAGACGTTCAGCAAATTGCTCGTGAAGTAATCAGGAAAATTGGTTACACCAAAAGCGAATACATGTTTGAGGCCAATTCTTGTGGGGTACTTTCAGCAATTCACGAACAATCCGGAGATATTAATCAAGGTGTTGATCGAGCTACAAAAGAGGAGCAAGGAGCCGGAGATCAAGGAATGATGTTTGGTTATGCAACCAATGAAACAGAAAATTACATGCCATTGGCACTTGATTTATCTCATAAATTATTACAAGAATTAGCTGTTTTACGTCGTGAAAATAATGAAATTAAATATTTACGTCCAGACGCTAAATCTCAAGTTACATTAGAATACGATGATGACAATAAACCAGTTCGTATTGATGCTATTGTAATTTCCACGCAACACGATGATTTTGATGAAGAGGCTACAATGTTGGCAAAAATCAAAGCGGATTTGGTTGGGATTTTAATTCCAAGAATCATCAAAAACAATCCAAAATACGCTCATTTATTTAATGATAAAATTACCTACCATATTAATCCAACAGGGAAATTTGTAATTGGAGGACCTCACGGAGATACGGGTTTAACAGGTAGAAAAATCATTGTAGATACTTACGGCGGAAAAGGAGCGCATGGTGGAGGTGCATTTTCAGGAAAAGATCCAAGTAAAGTAGACAGAAGTGCAGCTTATGCAACGCGTCACATTGCTAAAAACTTAGTTGCTGCAGGAGTTGCCGAAGAAATTTTAGTTCAAGTTTCTTACGCAATTGGAGTGGCGAAACCAATGGGAATTTTCATTGAAACTTACGGAACTTCAAAGGTGAATTTAACCAACGGAGAAATTGCGAAAAAAGTAGAAGAAATTTTTGACATGCGTCCTTATTTTATCGAGCAACGTCTAAAATTAAGAAATCCAATATACAGCGAAACTGCTGCCTACGGACACATGGGAAGAACTCCTGAAACAGTTACAAAAACGTTCAAAGCGCCAGGTGGAATTGAAAAAACAGTAACCGTTGAATTGTTTACTTGGGAAAAATTAGACTTTGTCAATGAGGTAAAAGTAGCATTCGGCTTATAATACATTAATTTTTAAATAGTTAAACCCCCGTTTTTGTCAATAAAATTAGGGGGTTTTTATTTGCTTTCTATTTCGCTTTTGCGTTACTTAGTAAAAAATTTATAGCTATGGCAAAGTTTCCTTCCTTACAAAGTGTATTTAAAGCAACCGCAAATACAATAATTAGATTTCCTCTTGAAACCCTTGCAGCTTTCGTCGGAACAATTTTTTCGCTAATTATTATAGATTTTAAAAGTTATCCTGTACATCCATATAATATCAAAATTGTAATTTGTAGTTCGCTTTGTTTGGTATTATTCCTATCTTCAAGTTTGTACTTTGAATCAAAAAAATCAAAAACTTGGATCCAATTTGCATCAAGCTTATTTCTAGGGGGGTTAATTTCTGCTTTCGTTTTCAATTTATCTGAAAAAATTACATTTATTGAGGGTCTTCAATTGTTCGTACTCAGTATTGCCTTGCATTTGCTCGTTTCCTTTGCTGGATTTATCCCAAAAAAATACGATCAAGAAGAATTCTGGGAATTCAACAAGCAACTTTTTATCCGAATTATTACTTCTGGTATTTATAGTTCGGTGCTGTATTTAGGATTAGCATTAGCAATATTAGCGATTACTAAATTGTTTAATGTCGAGTTTTACGATGAAATCTATGCCGATTTATTCGTAATTATTACAGGATTATTTAATACAATTTTCTTTCTTGCTGGTGTTCCAGAAACTAACAATGCCGATTCTCCATTGAAATTAAGTTATCCAAAAGGCCTAAAAAACTTCACCCAGTTTGTATTATTACCTTTGATAAGTTTGTATTTAGTTATTTTACTTTGTTATGAAACTAAAATCGTAGCTACATTTTCATTGCCAGTAGGTTGGGTTTCCTATTTAGTATTAGTTTTTGCCATCTTCGGAATCTTATCTTTTCTATTAATTCATCCTATTGCAAAAGAAACAGGAAATTTATGGATGCGAACTTTCAGTAGATGGTTTTATTTTCTATTAATACCGCTTTTAGCCCTTTTATTTTGGGCAATTATGTATCGTGTAAATCTGTATGGTTTTACACACGAAAGATATTATGTTTTCCTATTATCCATTTGGCTTACTGTAGTGGTAGCTTATTTTGTAATCAATAAACAGCCTAAAATTAAATTCATTCCAATAAGCATGTGCCTGTTCGGATTGCTTTCAATTGCTGGCCCTCAAAGTGCCGATTCGATTTCCAAAAACAGTCAACTCTCAAGATTTGAAGAGTTTATGAAAGGGATGGAAACTAAAAAACTAGCTTTTGATCAAGAAAAAGACCTAAGCAGTATCGTAAATTTCTTAGAAAATAATTATGGTGCAAATGTCTTAACTCCCTACACGGAAAACAAATTGACAGCGCTTTTGAAAAAAGACAAAACACCAAATTCTTCTCAAATAATGGAAGCTTTAGGGTTCGAATACCGAGGCAGTTATGAAACCAGTTTAGATGATGATGCAAATTATAGTTATACGCAAGAATATGGCTCCAATAATGTTATGGTACTAAGCGGCTTCGATTTTTCTTTTGAAATGTCAAATTACACGAATATTGATGAACCGAAACCTGTAAAAATTGATAACAAAACCTACAATTTAATAACAGAAAGTAAAGATTACGGATTTGATTTAAAAATAAATAATGAAGTAATTCCAGTTAAGATTTTTGATTATATAAAATCAAACTCCGCTTTTGAAAATAATGACAATACAGACGATTCCATTGTTCAGAATATCCAAGCCAATAATTATGATTTACGAATTTTTTATTCCAGTGTTTATGGATCGAGAAAAGGAACTGAAAAAACAGTTGATAGTTATGAAATCAAAGTGCTAGTTAAAATTAAAAACTAATCTTTAAGTAATTCTAATAAAAAAACCTGACTTCAACAAGCCAGGTTTTTTTATTAGTAAATCAAATAAGGTTTTCGCATTTTCTTAAAATCATGTAATCCACTTTTCCATGTGGCTCGAATTTCATCTTCAGTTAATTCTCTCTCAATTTGATTTTGTAATTTTTTAGTTCCAGCTAATTTCGTGAAAAATGCATTGAAAAATTTAGTTTTATCACTCGTTTCATTATACGCTTTCAGCAACCATTTCAATTCTAATTTGTCAATTTTCGGAATACTAGTTAAATCTTCACCGTAACATTCAACTCCATTGTAAACAGGATCTTTCGCGCCAAAATTGGGAATAGGAGTAAAGCCAAAATCGCCTTTCGGCAAATAAGGAGAACCGTAAATTTGAAATTGTTTCTCCGTTCCACGCCCTACACTTACATTCGTACCTTCAAAAAGACACAAACTCGGATACAAATTTATCGCTTGGTCGTTGGGTAAATTTGGAGATGGTTTTTCCAATAAACTGTATTTCATATCCCGATTATAACCTGCGCAAGTAATAATTTTTAAATCGCAACGAAGTCCGTCTTTAAGCCAATTCTCCCCATTTATCATTTGAGCATATTCCCCAATTGTCATTCCGTGTAGTAATGGAATGGTGTGCATCCCCACAAAACTCGAATATTGTTTTTCTAAAATAGGCCCATCTACAATCGAAATATTTGGATTTGGTCTGTCCAAAACTAGCAACGGAATGTTATTCTCCGCACAAGCTTCCATTATATAATGAAGCGTAGAAATATAAGTATAAAATCGAGCGCCTACATCTTGTAAATCAAAAACCAACACATCGATCCCCTCTAATTGCTCCGGTTTTGGCTTTCTATTTTCGCCATAAAGGGAAATAATTGGAACCCCAGTTTTTACATCTTTTCCATCAATTACGTGTTCCCCAGCATCTGCCGTTCCTCGAAAACCATGCTCGGGAGCGTATATTTTTTGAATATTAATCTTATTTTTTAATAAATAATCTACCAAATGAATTCTCTTAGTTTCAAATCCTTCTGCATGACTAATACTCCCTGAATCCGGAAGCATGTAAATCGAATCGTATAAAACTACTCCAGTTTGATTGGTAATTACCCCAACTTTTTTATTATCTAATAATGAAAAATAAGATTTATAATTATCAGCACCAGTACTAAAACGAGTCGACTTTTCACTGTTTATGACTACTGTTTTATTGGTAGAAGTGGAATTTCTTATACCTTTTTGAGTGGGTTTACAAGAAAAAATTAATAGCGAAAAGGCAACAATAATAAAATATTGAAGTTTCGTTTTGCTATAAATAGTAATTTTTTTTAGTGATATAGTTATAATTTGAATCATGCTTGAAACCTCGAAAATTAATTAATTAATCTATAATACTTGAAAATAAATTCTAAAAACGTAATTTTGACTCGGGCGAAGTAGTCCAACTTTGCAATCTTAAACCATATTTACTATTGAATTTAGAATATTTCATAGCAAAAAGACTCATCACTGCTCGAGACCATAAAAGTAGTATTTCTGCGCCAATTATAAAAATTGCGATAGCAGCAATTGCAATTGGAATGATTATGATGATTATTTCTGTGGCAACAGGAATTGGTTTACAGCAAAAAATACGTCAAAAAGTAGCTGCCTTCAACGGACATATTATCATCACAAATTACGATGAAAACCAGTCTCAGCTTAGTATAACACCTATTTCTACTCAACAAGATTTCTATCCTAAATTTAAAAATGTAGATGGTATAAATCATATTCAAGCAGTTGCAACTAAATCTGGAATTATTAGAACCGAAACCGCTTTTGAAGGAATTATTTTCAAAGGAGTTGGAAAAGAATACCGCTGGAATAACCTTCAAGAATATCTTGTAAGCGGAAAATTACCCAATTTAAATTCCCAATTGAACGAAGAGGTTCTTATTTCTGAGTTTTTAGCCAAACGATTAAATCTAAAAGTCGGCGATAAATTCAACACCTTCTTTATGAAAGAAGATTCCAATCAAAAGCCAAATCTTCGCGTTTTCAAAATTACTGGAATCTTTAATTCTGGATTTCAAGAATTCGATTCTACCTATATTATTGGAGATATTCGTCACATTCAACGCATCAATAAATGGGAATCCGATCAAGTGGGCGCCTTCGAAGTTTTTGTCGACGATTTTAATACCATTCAAGAAAAAGGCCAAGAAGTTTACGAAAATACTGGATCTACACTAGATACTAAAAGTATCGTTGAAAAATATTATTACATCTTCGAATGGCTAAAATTATTTGATTTCAACATCATCGTTATCCTTATTATCATGATTGTAGTTGCCACAATCAACATGGTGGTGGCGCTTTTAGTACTCATTTTAGAACGCACCCAAATGATAGGAATCCTGAAATCTATGGGCGCAAATAATTGGGCAGTTCGCAAAATTTTCCTTTACAATGCCTTTTATCTCATCTCAAAAGGACTTTTTTGGGGCAACCTAATTGGCGTTGGAATGCTAGTAATTCAACGAAATTTTGGGGTAATCAAACTAAATCCGGAGAATTATTATGTTAATGAGGCGCCAGTTTTCATCGATTTCGGAACAATTTTCTTACTAAATATTGGCACCATCTTAATTTGCCTGCTAATTTTATTGATCCCGTCGTATATCATCACTAAAATTTCTCCAATAAAAGCGATTCGTTTCGATTAATTTCCGAAGCCATTTCCGGCTTTCCCCGTCAAGCCCTTGTTAAAAAAACGAGTTTATGCTAGTGTAAAAAGGAGCTTCCTTTGGTCGCTCTTTTTCCCCTGCAAAACTATGTTTTTTCGCCTTCGGGGCTTTTGGTTCACTCCGGGCTAGTTATTCAGCCCCCAATCCTCAACCCCCTTTTTTGTGCCTTTTGTTTTTTTTTGTTTCTTTTGTGGTTCAAGAAACTCCCTTCCAGCGCCTTAGCACCAAATGCTACAAAACAATAAAAATTTTTGCGATAAAACTATTGCTTGGTATTAAAAAGTTTTTATCTTTGCCGACCCAATTGGGGTCAATATTTTCACTATCAATAGATTAAATCGATGCGATAAAAGAAAAGCAAAATTCTTTTAAAAAAAAGGTTTAATTTCTTGTGAGATTAAAAAGATATTGTACTTTTGCACCCGCTTTGAGAGACAAGCGTTTTAATCTGAACTTGATTCAGATAATAAAAAGTAAGACACGTTCCTAGACATATTGAATTGACAGCCGTTTTAAGATGCAAGTCTTAAAGCAAGAATGAGAGTAAAAAAGTTAGAAAATTTTCCTTGAGATAGTAGTCAAATAATTTATTAAAATATACGATGAAGAGTTTGATCCTGGCTCAGGATGAACGCTAGCGGCAGGCTTAACACATGCAAGTCGAGGGGTATAGTTCTTCGGAATTAGAGACCGGCGCACGGGTGCGTAACGCGTATGCAATCTACCTTTCACAAAGGGATAGCCCAGAGAAATTTGGATTAATACCTTATAGTATAGCGACTTCGCATGGAGATGCTATTAAAGATTTATCGGTGAAAGATGAGCATGCGTCCCATTAGCTAGTTGGTAAGGTAACGGCTTACCAAGGCTACGATGGGTAGGGGTCCTGAGAGGGAGATCCCCCACACTGGTACTGAGACACGGACCAGACTCCTACGGGAGGCAGCAGTGAGGAATATTGGTCAATGGGCGCAAGCCTGAACCAGCCATGCCGCGT
>CAIJFC010000177.1 GCA_903819815.1 uncultured Bacteroidota bacterium | reverse complement strand
TTTTTTTCCTAAAACATCAAAAATGGTAATTTCTTTGTCCAATGAGGATTTTGAAATAATATAAATTCTTCCGTTACTAACAGGATTTGGATAAAAACTCAATCCTTCAATAGTTAGGTCTTGATTTCTGATAGATTGCGGCTTGCTTTCTTGAGCGGTAACACTCAAAGAAAGTAAGAAAAAGAATAAAGTGGCAATATAAAAGTAATTTTTAACCATTTTGGAATATATATTATTGTGTAAAGATATAATAATAATTTCAAAAAATGTGCCAAAAACGGAACGAGAATCGCATTTATTCTATAAAAGTCAAATTTGTAGGTCATTCTTCCAGATTTATAATACATCCTAAAATTCTAAAGTGTGTAATATTCAAATAGCGCTATTACGCCCAATATTATCAAATAGTTAAGACATTAAATTACAGTTAAGTCGTTTGTTGGTATTGTTTTATAATTACCTTTACAACGCAAACTCACAACTTTTGCAATTATGAAAAAAAAGAACATAAAGATTTTATTGGTTGATGACGAGCCAGATATACTTGAAATTGTGGGCTATAACCTTTCGCAAGAAGGCTATCAAATTTATAAAGCAGATAATGGAAAAGAGGCCGTTCGAATGGCAAAAAAAGTATTACCGCATCTTATTATTATTGATGTTATGATGCCCGAAATGGATGGAATGGAAGCTTGTGAAAACATTCGAAAAATTCCGGAATTGCACAACGTAATTATTACCTTTTTAACCGCGAGAAATGAAGATTATTCTCAGGTTGCGGCCTTTGATGCGGGCGCCGATGATTATATTTCCAAACCCATAAAACCAAAATTATTAGTTAGCAAAGTTAAAGCACTTTTGCGAAGACTTAAAGAGGAAAAACAAGATTCCGAAACCCTTCATCTTGGTGCAATTGTCATTAACAGAGAAGAATATAAAATAATAAAAGATGATAAAGAAATTATTTTACCCCGAAAAGAATTTGAACTTTTTTATTTATTGGCTTCTAGACCTGGAAAAGTCTTTAAAAGAGATGAGATATTAGATAAAGTTTGGGGAAATGAGGTTATTGTGGGTGGCAGAACCATCGATGTGCATATTAGAAAATTAAGAGAAAAAATTGGGGATGAATTTTTCAAAACCATAAAAGGTGTTGGTTATAAGTTTGAAATATAAATGGGTGTAAATTTCTTAAAACCATATCGATTTGCCCTAATTTCGGCGGCTTATATTAGTTTCTTTACTACTATAATAACAGCTGGAATAACGTATTTCATGTCTAACTTTTCTTGGTTGTTTATAATTATTTTTTCAATATCTAATTTTTTATTTTCCTTTTTCATTTCCCAATATAGAACTGAACGATTCATTTATAAAAAAGTAAAAAACATCTATGACGATGTAACGCTTTTGGAATCTTCTTCTTTTCGAAACCAACCCATTACGACCGATATGTCGGCCTTGAAAAAGGAAGTGCAGCAATTTGCCACCGACAAAAAACTCGAAATTGAAGGCCTCAAAATACGCGAAGAATACCGCCGCGAATTCCTAGGAAATATTTCTCATGAACTCAAAACCCCACTTTTTACCGTTCAAGGCTATTTATCCACTTTGATTGAAGGCGGAATGAAAGATAAAACCGTTCGGAAAAAATACTTAGAACGAGCTGAAAAAGGCGTTGAGCGATTAATATATATTGTTCAAGATTTAGATATGATTTCTAAGCTCGAAATAGGCGATTTAAATCTAGAAATTGCGCCATTTAATATTGTAAAACTCGTTCAAAACGCTTTTGATTTGCTCGAAATGAAGGCGTCAAAAAAGGACATTATTTTAATGTTTGACAGGAAATATTCAAAACCAATAATGGTGATGGGCGACCAGGAAAAGATAGAACAAGCTCTAATAAACCTTATCGTAAACTCAATAAAATACGGCAAACTACAAGGCACAACCGAAGTCAGTATTGAGGAATTAACAGAATCTAAAGTAATAGTTAGAATAACGGATAATGGCGAAGGAATAGAACAACACCATATTCCGCGACTATTTGAACGATTTTATAGAGTGAACAAAAGCGGTTCAAGAAACGAAGGCGGTTCGGGATTAGGTCTTTCAATTGTGAAGCACATTATAGAAGTTCACGACCAAAAAATATATGTAGAAAGTAAATTTGGTGTAGGTTCTGAATTTTCATTTACACTAGAAAAACAATAAAACTAGAGCTAATTTCCAACATTAATAATGTTCTTTATATAACAATTAAGTAACAATTTCTTAACATTGACTCAATACCTTTGCATTAAATTAATGTAAAATTAACAATGAGAAAATTATTATTTATCTGTTTATTTATTCCTTTTTTAAACAATGCGCAAGAAAGTAATAAAAGTGAAATAAAGAAAGAAGTAGTTCGTATTTTGGACTCTATCTCTTTAATTAATAAAGTGAAGCAAACTGAAAAAACGAAATCAGATAAAGAAGATTGGTATAATAAAGTATCTATTCGTGGTTATGTTCAGGTTCGATACAATGGATTGTTTTCTTCAAATGACAAAGTATCTTGTGAGCAATGTGATAAATCTTGGGGAACAACTTCAACGGATCCAAATGCAACATCAAACAACGGTTTTTTTATTAGACGAGCCCGTATGATTTTTTCAGGACAAGTTCATCCAAACGTATATTTTTATTTTCAACCCGATTTTGCTAGCTCCCCAGCATCAGGTGTCAATCATTTTGCACAACTCAGAGATGTTTATGCGGACATTTCTTTTGATAAAGAGCGTGAGTTTAGAGTTAGAATTGGTCAAAGTAAAGTGCCTTTTGGATTTGAAAATTTACAATCAAGTCAAAACCGTTTAACTCTGGATCGAAATGATGCTATGAACTCTGCTGTATCAAACGAACGAGATTTAGGAGTTTTCTTTTATTGGGCACCTGCCAATATTAGAGAGCGTTTTTCTATGCTCATAAAAGACGGTTACAAAGGCTCAGGAGACTATGGTGTCTTTGCTTTTGGGGCTTATAACGGTCAAACAGCCAACAAATCAGAAGCCAATAGAAATTTACATGTTGTATCAAGAGTATCCTATCCTTTTATGATTGGAAATCAAATAATAGAACCAGGAATACAAGCATATACGGGCAAATGGGCTTTTACCAATGAGTTGTCAACAGGAGTAACAACGGCGAACAAAACAAATACTTTAGACCAAAGAGTTGGGGTTACTTTTGTATTATACCCAAAACCATTTGGAATTCAAACCGAATACAACATAGGAAAAGGGCCACGTTATAACAAATTAACAAACACAGTTGACGTGTCTGATTTAGAAGGAGGCTATATAACTTTCAACTATAAATTAGATATGTCAAATCACAAATATTTATACCCTTTTGCTAAATTTCAATATTATGATGGAGGTAAAAAATTTGAGAAAGATTCCAGAAGTTATGTCGTAAGAGAATACGAAATAGGATTAGAATGGCAGCCTTTCAAAGCTTTTGAATTAGTAGCAGAATGGGTAATTTCAGACCGAACTTTTGAAGATAGCATTCTTAAAAACAATAGACAACAGGGAAACTTATTAAGATTGCAAGCCCAATTTAACTTTTAATAATTAACAATTCTAACATATAAAAAACATGAAAACTTCAAAATTAAAAACCGCTTTTGCACTATTTGCAATAATGATCATTGGGCTTTCGTTTACTACCGAAGATAAAATAACAATCAAAGGTTCGGATACGATGGTAATTTTATCACAAAGGTGGGCAGAAGCTTATATGAAGAAAAATCCAAAAACAATAGTTCAAATTACTGGAGGAGGTTCTGGCGTAGGTATTGCAGCGTTAATTAATGGTTCTACTCAAATAGCTAATGCAAGTCGTCCTTTGAAACCTGCAGAATTAATGAAAATCAAATCAAAATATAAAAGTAATCCAATAGAAAG
>CAIJFC010000176.1 GCA_903819815.1 uncultured Bacteroidota bacterium | reverse complement strand
ATCATTTGGATTCAAAATACCCATATCGCCTTGATAACCATCAATTAATATTAAAGGACCGTTATCTCCATTTGTAGAAATACCACGAATACGAATGCTAAGACCAGCTCCAGGCGCACCCGATTGAGCAGAAACAGCAACACCGGCAACAGTTCCTTGTAATGCCTGTTCAATTCGAATTGGTTTTAAATCATCTATTGTTTTACCGGAAACCAGTCCAACAGAACCACTAATATTTCGTTTCTTTTTGCTTCCATATCCAATGGCTACAACTTCTTCCAAAACTTTGATATCGTTTTGCAATGAAATAGTTAATTTTTGTGAACTCGTTACGGTAACTTCATAGTTTTTGTATCCAATTGATGTAAATACCAATTTGGAACCAGAAGTAACTTTTGAGAATTTAAAGTTTCCGTCAATGTCGGAAATTGTAAATTGGGAAGAGTTTTTGACAGCGACATTCACCCCGGGAAGGGCTAAACCATTGGCTGCATCAACAACCTTTCCGCTTACTTCAAACGTTTGAGAAAATCCCAAAGTCGAAATTAGCAACAAGGCAAATAGCATTAATTTTGATTTCATAATAGTTTTTGTTTTTAGTGGTATAAAAATAGTTTTTCATTATGTTAATTTAACAAAATAAACCTTTACAAAAAACATACATTTAAATAAAAAGTTGTAAAAAATTTACTATTCACAAAAAATAGCTGGTTTTAAAGAAAATATAACCTAAACATTGCATCAAATAAACAATAAAATTAGTGTTGTAAAAGCAACGAAAACGGTATTGTTGTGGTTTTGTATAGTTATTTTTCAGATAAACAGAATGTTTATATCGACAAGATGTACTCAACAAGTCCTTGCTCGTGTGGTAAATCCATTTTTTTACGCAAACGATATCGTTTTATTTCTACACTTCTAACCGAAATATTCAACAAAGGAGCTATTTCTTTCGAAGAAAGATTCAAACGCAAATAGGCACAAAGTCGCAAATCATTTGGCGTTAATACCGAATGGGCGCTTTTAACTTTTTTCAGGAAATCTTTGTCGGCGTTGTCAAAAGCCTCCTTGAAAACGTTCCAAGAAGTATCCTCCGTAATATTATTGGTAATGGTATTAATTACCGATTTTAAACTACTCGTATGGTTTTCCGAGGATTTCTTTAAATCTTCTTTAATTACAGCCAATAAGTCGTTTTTCTTAATTAAACTCATGGTTGAAACAGCCAATTCACGGTTTTTTGTATCGACATCTTGAAGCAATTGTTCGTTTTTAACTTTCATCAATTCCTGTGAATTTTCCAACTCTTTGATTTCTAATAAAAGATTGTTTTCTTCAATCAGTTTTTCCTTTTGTTTTTGGTAATAATTTTGATAGGCTTTGTTGATAGCGTTCGCAATAACAACAATTATTATAAGATAAAAAAGTAAAGCAAAATTCGTTAAATACCAAGGTTTTAAAATGGTAAAGGAATAATTTGCGGTATTTACAGGAGATGAATTGGCAATTTTGGCACGAACTTTAAACGTGTAATCGCCAGAAGATAGGTTTTTAAAATTAACCGTTGGTTTGGAACTCCATTCGCTCCATTCGTCCTGAACGCCTTCTAATAGATATTGATATTCCGCATTTATATATTTGTTAAATTCCGGCACATTATAACTAAAAGTAATATTATTTTCATCGTGAGAAAATGATCCCGGGTCAGAAATTGAACAACTACTTATTTTTTCATTCAATTTATTAATACTAATATCCGAGATGGAAACACGATAGTTTTTAAAACTTAAATCATTGATATTGATGATATAATAACCGTCTGTCGTACCAATTAAATAAAGTGCTTTTGTCAGATTTGTGATGTTCTCAAATCCCAACATGGAATTAGACAATGAAGCAGGAATTGGAATAGCATTTTGCTTGAGTTCGTAACTTAATTTACTCAAAGAAAAATAATGAATGTAATTTTTGGAGAATAGCCATATTTTATTCGAATTATCTACAATTAATTTGCCCGATGTGTATTCATCTTTTTCAAAAACCGAGCTTAATAATTTGTCTTTTTCAAATTGTTTTGTGACGTTATTTAGTTTAAAAATCCCGTCTTTATAGGCATAATAAATGGTATTATTGAATTTTGTTAAACTAGCATTTTTACCTTTCTTTGGAGAGGAATAAGCAAATAATCGATTGGCTTTCTGGAAATTCGCATCCAATTTAAATCGAAAAACGCCTTTGTATTCATGACTAACATAAACTTCATTTGCATTTGTAATTTCAAAATATCGAGAAGAATAGTCAAATCCTGCGATTTTGTTTCTGAAAACCCATTTTCCATTACTATTTTCCAATATGGAAATTCCAAAATAATTTCCTTGAAATAAAAGGTTTTTGTGATTGGGAACGGTTGAAAATTTCCACGTTCCAGATTGAGAGAAAATGGGTGTAGCTTGAGTATTATTGATAATAAATGTTCCCGAATCATGACCGCAAAAAAGCGTTCCTTCATATTGAAACAAAGACCAAACCTGCCCTTTTGTTCCGCTTATAAACTTGAATTGTTCATTGCTATTGTAATTTTTGTAAAACAAACCTTGATTGGTTCCAATGTATAAAATACCGTTGTTTAAAAGCGATGTATAAACTGTGCCTAAAATTCCAGTATCGTCGGAAAAACTTCTAACGGGCGATTGCAGGTTGATACAATTTATTCCGTTATCAAGACCAATCCAAAGATTTTTATCGGCATCTTCAAACAACGATAAAATAGTATTATTGCTTAATCCCCGACTTTGGGTTATGTGGTATTTTATTTTTCCTTCATTTGTTAAAATAAAAACTCCATTGGAAACCGTTCCGAGCGCTAAACTGCCGTCCGATAATTGTTGGCTGCTATACGTGCTACTTGTTGCCAATTGCGCATCAGCTTCGGTAGTAAAGTTGGTTAAACTGGAACCCAAAAGCTTGTAAATTCCGTTTGATTGCGTCTGAATTAAAAATCCTTCTTCAAGAGCAAAAATGGAAACGATGCGATTGTTGACTATAATTGGGTTGTTGGAAACCAATTTGCTTTTACCATTTTCAATTTCAAATAATCCACCTTTATTAGTTTGAAAATAAATGGAATTGCGGGTTCGGAAGGATTTAATAATTTCGCTATTTGGCTTAATAATTGTAAAGCTATTTGCTTTGGTATCGTAGATAAAAATTTTGTTTAGCGATTGGAAAATCACCCATTGATCATAATTAATGATATTCCAAAACTGTTCATCGTCTTGAATTTTATTTTTAATGGATTTGCTTAATGAGGTATATTTTAATTGACCGTTGGTTTGTCTTGTCCAATAGCCAAATTCCATATAACAGCCAGTGTAAATTTTGTTGTCAATTACATTAACCGATCGGATAATAGTTTCATTAGGCGAAGGATATAAAGTCCAATTGGAACCATTATATTCCAAAAGCCCATCATTATTTGCAAAATAGATATAATTATTCTGGTCTTGAGATATCATCCAATTTTGATTTCCAGCACCGTAAATGGAAGGATTGTACTTAACAATTGGAGGTAATTCTTGAGAAAATCCGATTGCTGTTAAAATCAAAAATAGTACGAGTGTTATTCTTGTAAAAAAAACTTTATGCATTTAAAATAGGTAAAAAAATATTAGAATATAAAGATAGAAAATTCAATGAAATAACAGAATTAAAAGCAAAAAAAAAACACGTTTCTTTCGAAACGTGCTTTTTAAAAATAAACTAAAACTTACTCTTTTACAATTCTTGAAGTAGCTGTTTTTCCGTTACTTGTAGTTCTTACAAGATAAACGCCACTTTTTAAATTAGAAATATTTAAAGTCTCAGAAGCGCTATTTCCTTTTTGAGATAACATTTCTTGTCCTAAAACATTATAAACTGTGATTGACTCAATTACTGAAGCAGCTTCGATTGTTACAATTCCAGAAGTTGGGTTTGGATACATGCTTACTTTTGGTGTATTGAAAGTATTAACTCCTAAAGTTTGTTTTTGAAGATTAAATCTCCAATAAGCTCCATTAGCAATCTGAATATCTAAAGTCAAAGAACTAGCGGTTAAAGTAGTTACTTTATATGTAATAGAAGCAGGAGCAGCTGACGGGGTTGATAATTCACCTCCATTAAACGCTTTTGGCAATCCTAAATATGCACCAACACCGGTAAGTGTTACGGTACCAGCAGTTGCGTCATGCGTCCAAGTGGCCGCATTTGAACCATTGTGAGGGGCAACAGGAGTTGCGCATCCGTCTGACCCTTGCCATCCTTCTAGCCAAGTTTGTGTTCCTTGAACGTTAGAGAATGATCCATTTGTATTAAACACGTATTCATCATCAAAATAACAAGCTCTTAAAGCAACTTCACTTTCAGGATTAGACCACCAAGAAATATCTCCCTGTGATGGGCCAACTCCAAATGAAGCAGCTATTGGACTCATTATCCAAGTACCAGTAAGTGTTGGAGCTACTGGCACTTGTTTTGTAAGATTAAATCGCCAATAAGCTCCATTAGCAATCTGAATATCTAAAGTCAATGAAGTAGCTGTAAAAGTAGTTACTTTATATGTAATAGATGCAGGAGCAGCTGATGGGGTTGATAATTCACCTCCATTAAAAGCTTTAGGTAATCCTAAATAAGCACCAACACCTGTAAGTGTAACAGTAGCAGCAGTAGCGTCGTATGTCCAGGTAGCCGCATTTGAACCATTGTGAGGTGCAACTGGGATTCCACAACCATCTGACCCTTGCCATCCTTCTAGCCAAGTTTGTGTTCCTTGAACATTTGCAAATGATCCATCTGCATTAAATACATACTCATCATCAAAATAACAAGCTCTTAAAGCAACTTCACTTTCAGGATTAGACCACCAAGAAATATCTCCTTGAGCTGGACCAACTCCAAATGAAGCAGCTATTGGAGTCATTTTCCATGTCCCTGTAAGTGTTTGTGAAAATCCTAACGTAGTAATCATTAGGGAAAGTAATAAGGTAATTTTTTTCATAATTAAATGTTTTTAGTTAATAGTCAAATATAATAAGCAATACAATACAACACCTAATAAAATACATACAAAAACTATACAATTAAAATAATAATTTAAAAAAATAGAAACCTTATAAAATTTAATAAATAGGCATTATTTATAAGGGTTTTAAACGATAATAAATTATGTATATTATATTTTGATGTGGCGATGTTGAGTTTATACTATTACGTTTTCGTAAAAATATTACTTAATATAATAACAAATATATAAATAATAACTACAAAAGCTACGAATTAAAAAAAACATTATTTAAAAATAATAACTAAGCAAAAAGATAATAATGAAAATAATATTGCAAAATTTTAT
>CAIJFC010000175.1 GCA_903819815.1 uncultured Bacteroidota bacterium | reverse complement strand
TTTTATTATTATATATATGTTGATAACATTTGAGAAATTAAAAGTTTAAAAATCATTTAAACTATTACCCGTTGGGTGTAATTAAATAAAAATAATTTTACCACGAATTCTCGAATTTTTCGATTAATCTTTTCGATTTTATTCGTCCCGATAATTAGAGTTCATCTTTGATGAACTAATATTAGCGTCAGTTTTTCTCAGATTTTAGAGAATTCGTGGCAAAAAGAAAATAAATTTATAACGATTTTACGAATTACATCCAACGAGTTAAACTATATTTAAATTGTTATTTAATTTATCTAAAATACTTTAAACTAATTCAAAATCGTTCGGATGAATTTTTAACTCAATTCCACCGTAAGTGTAACTTGCTAAAGGATTAACAGAAACTAAAGTTTCATTTAGAAATAAAAATGCAATTCCTTTATTTTGTAAAATAGATTTTAACACGATAATTTCGTGAGGAAAATTAAAAGATGCAATAGTTACAAATTCTTCCATTTTTATTTATTTTTTATAAAGGTACTACGAATAGTATTGGTAAGAGAATTTAGTTTTTAAAAGTTATATTTTCTTTAAAACTCATAATTATCAACAAACAACTGCTAACTATTTTGTAAATTTCAACTTTTAAGAAAAGAATTATGAGTAAAAGACTAAGGAAACCTGTCAAAAAACAAGTTGATTTAACAGATAAAATAATAAAAATATTAGCACAAAATGCAAATAAAGCATTCAATTATAAGCAAATAGGAATTAAATTAGAATTAGATGATACACAAAGTAGAAATCAAATTATTAAAGATTTAAAGATTCTTGTAGCTCAAAAAAAAATAGAAGAAATAGAACCTGGAAAATATTTAGTTGTAGAAGCAAGTAAAGATTATTACGAAGGTCAGATAGATATGACAGGAAGGAAAACTGCTTATTTTGTTTGTCCAGAATTTACAGAAGATGTATTTATTCCGACCAATAATTTGAACCACGCTTTAGATGGCGATACTGTAAAAGTCTATGTATATAACCGCCGAAGAGGAAAACGCGCCGAAGGAGAAGTTATAGAAGTTATAGAAAGAAAGAAAACTGATTTTGTAGGGGTAATAGATATTCAGAAGAATTTTGCCTTTGTATCGACTGCAAATCCAAAAATGTATACTGATATTTTTATTTCAAAAGATAAATTAGGGGATGCTGAAAATGGAGATGTAGTTTTAGTTCACATTGAAGATTGGCCAACAAGAGCTGATAGTCCGTTTGGTGCTGTAATAAAAGTTTTAGGAAAACCAGGAGAACACAATACTGAAATTCACGCTATTTTAGCAGAATATGGTTTACCTGCAGAATTTCCATTGGAAGTAGAAGTTTTTGCTCAAAAAATAGATACATCTATTCAAGAAAGTGAAATTACAAAGCGACGAGATATGCGCGATACGTTGACTTTTACAATTGATCCAAAAGATGCAAAAGATTTTGATGACGCGTTATCTTTTAAAATAGTAGAAAATGGAAATTACGAAATTGGAATTCATATTGCCGATGTTTCTCATTATTTACAAGAAGGAACAATTTTAGATAATGAAGCCTATAATCGAGCAACTTCTGTATATTTAGTGGATAGAGTTGTCCCAATGTTACCAGAAGTTTTGTCGAATTTTGCTTGTTCTTTACGTCCAAACGAAGAAAAATATACTTTTTCCGCTATTTTTGAATTAGATAAAAAGGCGAATATTAAAAACAGTTGGTTTGGTAGAACAGTGATAAATTCAAATCAGCGATTTGCTTATGAAGAAGCACAACACATCATTGAAACCAAAGAAAATACTATTCCTATTGAAACTTCAATCACTGGGAGTGCTTATAAAGTATCGGACGAAATTGTTTTTGCTACATTAAAATTAGATGAATTAGCAAAAATTATGCGTGAAAATAGAATGAATAACGGAGCGATTTCTTTTGATAAAGTTGAAGTAAAATTCAACCTTTCAGAAACAGGAAATCCTGAAGGTGTTTACTTTAAAACTTCTAAAGATTCTAATCATTTGATAGAAGAATTTATGCTTTTGGCAAATAAAAAAGTTTCAGAATTCATTGGGCGTCAAAAAAAGACGTTTGTTTACAGAATTCACGACGAACCAAATGAAGAAAAACTTTTTGCGATGCAAGAACTAATTAAAAAGTTTGGTTATGAAGTTGATTTCAACTCAGGTTCAGTAGCCCAAGTTTTGAATAATTTAATGAAAGAAGTTAATGGTAAAAAAGAACAAAACTTAATAGATACATTAGCGATTCGTTCTATGAGTAAAGCCAAATATTCGACAGATAATATTGGACATTACGGATTGGCATTTGAATATTATTCCCATTTTACTTCACCAATTCGTCGTTATCCGGATGTAATGGTTCACAGATTATTACAGTTTTATATAGATGGAGGAAAATCTGCAGATACAGAATTATACGAATCAAAATCTATTCATTGTTCTCAAATGGAAGGTTTAGCAACAAAGGCAGAACGCGATTCAATAAAATACATGCAAGTAAAATACATGCAAGATCATAAAGATCAAGAGTTTTTAGGCGTTATATCAGGAGTAACAGAATTTGGAATTTTCGTAGAAATAATAGAAAATAAATGCGAAGGAATGGTTAGAATCCGAGAAATAAAAGACGATTATTATATTTTTGATGAAAAACAGTATGCACTTGTAGGTCAAAGCACTAAAAACGTATTGCAACTTGGTGACGAAATTTATGTAAAAGTAAAAACTGCCGATTTAGTAAAAAAACAGTTGGATTTTCATTTTATCAGAGAAAATGAATAATTGAAAAATAAATTTTATAATTATATTTGAAGGTAAAATTTAATAAAAAAGTATGATTCAAGATATTTTAACAGCCATTCCGCTTGGAATATTTTTAAGTTTTTTAATTGGACCAGTTTTCTTTGTGTTATTAGAAACAAGTGCAGTTAAAGGGTTTAGAGCTGCTTTAGTATTTGATTTAGGAGTTGTTTTTGCCGATATTGTTTTTATATTAATTGCCTACTTCAGTAGTTATAAATTAATTGAGAGTTTAAAAAACGACCCGGCTATTTTTATTTTCGGAGGAATTTTGATGCTCACTTATGGAATAATATCTTTTATAAAACTTAATAAATTAAAAAACGAAGTTTCTGAAGAGGAAATTGAATTTGTATTCCAAAAGAAAGATTATCGCGCTTTATTTATTAAAGGGTTTTTATTGAATTTTATCAATGTTGGAGTGTTGCTTTTTTGGTTTTTAATACTAATTACTGTTGGTCCAAAATTGGAATTAGAAACCTCGAGAATGCTAACTTTTTTCACTTCTGTAATTTTGACTTATTTAGTTGTTGATACAGGGAAAATACTGTTAGCGAAACAGTTAAAACACAAAATGACCCCAAAAAATACACTTACTATAAAGAAAATAATTAGTATCTTATTAATTGTTTTTGGAATAGCGATTATGCTTCAAGGATGGTTTCCAAGCGACCAAAAAATAGTAAAAAAGGCGTTGGAGAAAATGGAGTAAGAATTACTAATTTATTTTATCCTTTATATTTTTAATAAAACAAAGTAGTGACTAACCTAAAATTATTAGTTAGCGGTAATACAACTCAAAAACCTAAAATATTTTGAAATTGATTAAGAAATTATTAATATGTTTTATAATAACTTTTATCATTGGCTGTGTTCATAGAAATAACTTTGGACAAGTTAGACCGAATAAAATAAGATTTAGTATCAAAAATTGTAAAGACGAAAAAGTGTTTAGCAAAATTGACACTTCGGTAATTTACTTTTCAGAATTTGAACTGCAAAATAGTAGAAGCAAATACATAAACGCTTATAAATTTTATTCAAATAATCGAATTGCATTTTTTACAGATATTTCATTAGATAAATCAGAAGAATTAAATCCTGAAAAAGCACACATGGGTTACTATTCTACATGTTATGAAAATAATAAAATTCAAATTGCTTTTTACCATGTCCAATCAACGGCACAGGTGCTGTAGCAAGGGCATTTGTGTCTAACGGCGCGATTTCTGGATTTGAAATTATAGATCAAGGATCCGGATACACAAAAACACCAACTATAACATTAGTAGGCGGAAACAGTAC
>CAIJFC010000174.1 GCA_903819815.1 uncultured Bacteroidota bacterium | reverse complement strand
GCAGTAAAAACGAATGAGGGTGAAAAGCTATTTATGAAATGGTTATTCATAAAAGGAATTAAAGAAATTAAGTGATTTACTATTTCTTTTTGGATTCTTTTTTTGAGCTAGATTTTGTTTTATAAAAAGGTAAAAAGTAGGAAACGCTATAATTAAAACCGATTCCAAAATCACCGTTATAAGTACGATTAAAACCAGGAATATACAAATTATCAAAATTGTCAGGTTTTGTATTGGTTAATAATCTATTTAGTCTTACACTAAATCCCAAATAGATATTTTTAACTAACTCCGTTTTTAATCCCAACACAACCTCAATCCATTGGGAAGTTAGGCCATTGTATTTTTCACCAGATTGTACTGTTGGGGCTTCAGGGAAATATGTAGAAGTATTGTATAATTTATAGGAATTTAATGTTTGGCTAAAAGTACTTGCTCCGTATCGCATTCCTAAATAAATCATATTTCGCATATCGAGCCAATTTTCATAAGAATTATAATCAAACCCTATCTTTAAATAGGTTCCTTGTGCGGTAAAACTTAATCGATCATCCTCAACGGTTGTATTTTCATTTCCTAATTCACCGGCTAGGTAATAATTTTTAGTCACTCTATAGTCACCTACAAATTCAATTCCTTTGTAATTTTTATCATAAAAAGATTGCGCCAATTTGGAAATATCAGTTCCAAATCGGATTCCGTATTTTTCAATTTTCGAAGATATGCTATCTGTTTTTTTGTTTTGAGCAATCACTAAAAACGATGCCAAAATCAGAAGAATACTAAAAGTAAATTTTGGCATGTATCTCATTTTCATTTGTTATGTTTGATTTTATAATTACCACATTTTGAATCCAATACCCATCAGGAATTGAAGTTTCAGTTTTTATAAATGGCAACGTTGAATCAAGAGTGAAATTGGTTTTGAAACCACAAGCTCTTGAAACAAAAACGGTCTGTCTGGAGTAATTAAACAAAAGAAAATCTTCGTTTTTAATAGCAACATCGGTACTGTTTAAAATAAAGCTGTACTTTGTTAAATCTTGGTTTGTTTTCAATGGGATTTGAATTTTACTAGTTCCATTAAAGACCAAACTAGCAGTAGAATTTATTTCTTTTAAAGCTAAATTGGTAATATTTTTTTTAACTAAAGGATTTAAAATATCATAAAATTCAATAATCAATTTTGGAGTTGTGGCAGTTGTTGCCTCACAAATATCGTCCTTTTCGCAGCTTGAAAAAGAAATTGAAAGTAAACAGATAAATAGAAGATATATCTTTTTCATTTATGATATTATATTTGAATTATACGAATCAATCCTTCTTTAATGCTTCCTCGTATTTTTCTCCAACTATTTTCCAATTTATTATTTTAAAAAAGGCATCGATATAGTTTTTTCGAGAATTTTGATATTCTAAATAGTAGGCATGTTCCCAAACGTCAAGCGCTAAAATTGGCTTCCCATGTACCTCAGCTTTTGGCATTAAAGGATTGTCTTGGTTGGGCGTAGTAGTCACTTTTAATTTTCCTGAGTTATCTACAATTAACCAAGCCCATCCAGACCCAAATAAATTGTTTGCTGCGTTTTTAAATTGATTTTTAAATCCATCGAGCGAACCAAAATCTCTATTGATAGCCATAGCTAAGGTATCTTTTGGTTGACTACCAGATTTCGGACCGATACATTCAAAAAATAAGGAATGGTTGTAATATCCACCTGCATTATTTCTTATGTTTAAACTATCAGAAGTTGATTTTGCTAATATTTCCTCAATTGATAAATCTTCATAATCAGTTCCTTTTAAACTTTTATTTAAATTATTAGTATAATTTAAATAGTGCTTTGAATAATGCAATTGCATTGTACCAGCTTCAATTTCGGGCGAAACAGCGTCGTAAGCATATGGTAATTTTAAAAGTTCAAATGTACCTTCATTAGCTTCAACATCATTTGGGGATCCAATTGTGAATTTTTCTTCTGCAGTTGGAAGTGGCACTTCTACAACTTCGGTTAGTTTTTTATTATTACAAGAAATTACTAGGGTTAGTAATGAAAAACACAGTAAGTGTAATTTTGCCTTTTTCATGATTTTATTTTTTATGTAATGACAATATATTTTCAATGTATAACTCTTTCGCTTCTTCAACAGATAAATGACTTATTTGCATCCATGCATTGGTTTTAAAAGCATTTCTTAAGTCAAAATTTGAATTTGGCATTCCATTTGCAGTTCCAAATGTAGCTTGTTTATAATAGGCATATAATCGTAATTGTACATCTTGAGGCAAGGAATCCTGAGACATTTTTGAAGCAATTTCCACAGCTTCAGCGAATCTAGTTTCTAAGTCTCTTGTGTCCATTTATTATTTGATCGCAATTATTGTTTTACCTCCAACTGCTTTTTCATTAAGTTTTACACTAATTTCTGTTCCCAAAGGCAAAAATAAATCTACTCTTGACCCAAATTTAATAAAACCAGCATCAGTTCCTTGAACTACTTGAGTTCCTTCTTCGGCATAATTTATAATTCTCTTAGCTAACGCCCCAGCAATTTGACGGTATAATATTTC
Organism: uncultured Bacteroidota bacterium; assembly: GCA_903819815.1. Classification (GTDB taxonomy): domain Bacteria; phylum Bacteroidota; class Bacteroidia; order Flavobacteriales; family Flavobacteriaceae; genus Flavobacterium. Next base: position 10,737 of record CAIJFC010000174.1, on the reverse strand, counting down.
TCCAAACACCTTATTTTCAACAACAATAGTCGTTCTTTCGTTCTCTTCACTTGCTTTAGGATGCCAAGCAACTAAAAATTTTCCTGGATGGTATTTACTGAATTTTACCAAGCCATTCACAGGATATCTGGTAACGTGAACATTTATTGGAGACATAAAAATCGATACTTGCATACGCTTATCTTTAAAATACTCCCCTTCAAATACTTCCTCGATTACTACAACTTTTCCATCTACTGGAGCAATAATGTGATTGTCGTTAATCGCTACTGTTCTAACAGGATTTCTAAAAAATTGTAAAACTATGATTAGTAATAATAAAACGACTATTTCAATGGTTTTTTGCAACCATAAAGTTGAAATAAATGTATCTGCTAACAATAAAAACAATACTGTTAGGGTAGTTGAAATCAATATAATTTTTCCTCCTTCTTTATGAAACATAATTTAAAATTTTATAAAATAAAAATATGAATGGTGCTACAAATATAACACTATCTAAACGATCTAATATACCTCCATGTCCTGGCATGATTTTCCCACTGTCTTTAACTCCAGCAATTCGTTTGAATTTTGATTCAATTAAGTCGCCAATAGTTCCTATAATACCAACAATTGCAGCAATAATTGTCCAAATTAAAATAGATTTATCACTAAATTGTTCAGAAGGTTTTATAAGATACATCGAAATTAAATACCCAGCAAATATCGTGAAAAACAACCCTCCAAAAAAACCTTCTATTGTTTTTTTTGGTGATATTATTTCAAATAACTTATGTTTTCCTATAGATTTTCCTACAATGTAAGCAAAAGTGTCGTTAGTCCATATTAGGATAAATAAGCCGATAATTATTAATGGGTTGTATCCATCACTTCCAAAAGGAATTTTTGATATTAGTATAAATGGAAGTATAATATATCCTATTAAATAAATGTATTTTGAAAATGTAGTAATCTGAGTAATTTTATTATCAAATAAAAAGCAGATACATTTTATGGCAACTATTATTGACAGTATAAGTGCTAGGTCGTGAATATTTTCATTATGTTTTAAAGAATAAAAATCTATTTCATTTTTTGAAGAACTTATTATCTTAAAGTTTAGAAAAAATAATACGCACGATAGAAGAAGGGGTAAAATTTTATTTATAGCTACTAATTCGCAAAATTCATATACAGTAATTAACAAAAAAAGACCAAAAATCAGAAAAAAACTTTCGTAATGTTCTTTATTTGAATATAAAATAGAAGCAAGTAATAAAATAATATAAACAGCTCCTGAAATAGCTCTTTTTAGAGTTTCGCCCATTTTATATATCCTCTAAAAGCAATAAGTAAAGATTCTTTGCTGAACTTCCATAATGTAAAAAGTCATCTTCTTTAACTTTTTCAAAATACTTAATTGTAGTAATATTCGTTGGATAATTCTTTAGGTATTTATTTTTTATCATACGAAGTCCATCGCTAGTGCTTTCAACAATCTGACTTGTGGTAGCAAAAATAATGATATTTGTAGGCAATTCATTTGGTTTGTTCTGCTTAATTTGTATTGAAGAGAACAAAATAGAACCTTCTTCAGCAATTAAATTCTCACAAGTAGCGAATAAAAATTTAGGATTAGTTGGTTGGTTATAACTAAGTTTGTTTTCATCTAATAAGTTAAATAATCCTGAATCAAAGCATAGAACTTCCGATTCAAACCAGTCATTTTCTTCTAAAATATTTTCAAATTGTTCTTTTATTTCAGTTAAATTTTCGCAATACAAGAATTTACCGCCATTTTTTTTGAAGTTAAAAGTGAATCTTTCATCAACAGGTAAAGACAGGTCCGATCCTGAACGATTGAATTCACTATAGTTATCCTCTTCCGAGGAATCGTCACTAGAACCAAAAAATTTTCTAAAAAGACTCATACTAATTTTTAAATATTTAGCTTGTTTTAACAAAACATTCAAAGATAAAAAAAATCTTAATTCAAATATGTTTTTTGAATTAAGATTTTTTAATTTTCATGAATTTTATTAATTATTCAGCAGTTTCTTCTAAAATAATAGGATCAAATGGTCTTTTGCCGAATATTGCTTCCAAGTCATCTTTGAAAATCACCTCTTTTTCAATTAAAATATCAGCTAATAAATTTAATTTGTCTTTATTTTCTGATAAAATTGTTATGGCCCTTTGGTACTGGCTTTCAATTAATGTTGAAATCTCTTTATCAATTACCATTGCAGTATCTTCTGAATAGGGTTTTGAAAAGCTGTATTCACTTTGGCCAGTGGAATCATAGTAAGTGATATTTCCTAATTTTTCATTTAATCCGTAAACCGTTACCATAGCTCTTGCTTGTTTGGTAACCTTTTCTAAATCGCTCAATGCACCTGTAGAAATTCTGTCGAAAACAACTTTTTCAGCAGCACGTCCACCCATTGTGGCACACATTTCATCTAACATTTGTTCGGTGCGAACAATTAATCGCTCTTCTGGTAAATACCAAGCTGCACCCAAACTTTGACCTCTAGGAACAATTGTTACTTTTATCAATGGTGCTGCATGTTCTAACATCCAACTCACCGTTGCGTGTCCTGCTTCATGAACTGCTATTGCTCTTTTTTCGTCAGGGGTAACAATTTTATTTTTCTTTTCAAGTCCTCCAACAATTCTATCTACGGCATCAAGAAAATCTTGTTTATCAACTGCAGTTTTGTTATTTCTTGCGGCTATTAAAGCGGCTTCGTTACAAACATTGGCAATGTCAGCACCAGAAAATCCAGGTGTTTGTTTAGCTAAAAAGTCGGTATCTAAACCTTCAACTTTTTTTAATGGAGCAAGGTGAACTTCAAATATTTCTTTTCTTTCTCTAATGTCTGGCAAATCAACAAATATTTGTCTATCAAATCGTCCCGCTCTCATCAAAGCTTTATCCAAGACATCGGCTCTATTGGTTGCGGCTAAAACAATCACATTCGAATTGGTTCCAAATCCATCCATTTCAGTTAATAATTGATTTAACGTATTTTCACGTTCATCATTTCCACCCGACATATTGTTTTTTCCACGAGCTCTTCCAACGGCATCAATTTCATCAATAAAAATAATAGCCGGTGATTTTTCTTTGGCTTGTTTGAATAAATCTCGAACTCTTGAAGCACCTACACCTACAAACATTTCAACAAAATCCGATCCAGATAATGAAAAAAATGGAACTTGCGCCTCTCCAGCTACCGCTTTCGCCAATAATGTTTTTCCAGTTCCTGGAGGCCCCACTAATAAGGCACCTTTTGGAATTTTACCACCTAAATTGGTATACTTTTCAGGGTTTTTTAAGAATTCTACTATTTCTTGAATTTCTTCTTTTGCACCTTCAAGCCCAGCAACATCTTTAAAAGTGGTTTTGATATCTGTTTTTTCGTCAAATAATTTCGCTTTTGATTTTCCAATATTGAATATTTGACCACCGCCTCCGCCACCGGCACCCCCATTCATTCTTCTCATAATAAAAACCCAAAGGCCTAATATTAGAAGAAATGGCAGTATCATTTGCAATAAATCCCCCCAATTGCTCTTTGGAAGAAAGCTGTATTCTCTTAATTTGTTTGTTTTTACAGCTGCTTCCAACTTATTTTGAAAAATCTCATCGTTACCAATTTCTAAAGTATAATGTGGACCTTTATTTGGTCGGTTTAACATGTCATTTGCAACCGCTTTATGAATAGGATCTTTCACGGCTTCGGCAGTTAAATAAACCTCAGCTTCGGATTTATTATAAACGATTACTTTTGCAACTTGCCCTTTTTCAAGGTATTCGTTAAATTTTGAAGACGATGTTTTTAATGGTTCCTCAAAACTTGAGCCACCAGTAATAAAGCTTATAAATAAAAATAATAGTGCAACTGCACCATAAATTAGCCAAGGACTAATTTTTATTTTCTTAGGATTTTGATTGTTTTCTGAAGCCATTTATTTAATTTTTCTTAATATTTATTTTCTATTGAAGTGATTTTTGCGTCACCCCAAAGACTTTCAATGTTATAATATTCTCTTATATTTTTTTGAAATACATGAACTACAATATTTACATAGTCCATTAAAACCCATTCCGCATTTTCCATTCCTTCCACGTGCCAAGGTTTGTCTTTTATTTCTTTTGAAACTGTTTTTTGAACTGAATTTACAATAGCGCTAACTTGAGTGTTAGAATTTCCATTACAAATTACAAAATAATCACAGGCTGAATTATCTATTGCTCTTAAATCTAAAATGTCAATATCATTTCCTTTTACTTCCTCAATTCCTTTAATAATGTTTGTTAACAAAACATCATTGCTATTATTCTTTTTAGCCATTTAATAATTTTATGTTTTTTGCAAAGTTACCATTTTTTGTACTTAATTTTGAAACTTAATTCAAGTTTAAATAAACATAGCCTATTTTGCTTTATGAAATTAATCAAACTCGATGCCACAGATTCAACTAACGATTTTCTAAAGCAGTTGTCAGGTGAACAAGCATTGGAGAATTTCACTGTAGTAACAGCTGAAAATCAAACGAATGGTAAAGGTCAAATGGGAGCTAAATGGGATTCTGAAACCGGTAAAAACCTTATATTTAGTGTTTTAGTAAAAAATGTATTAAACAAAATTACTGAAATTTTTGATCTGAATTTTGCGGTTGCCTTGTCCGTTTTAACAACATTAGAAAAAAATAATATTCCTAATTTATCAATTAAATGGCCAAACGACATATTGTCAGATAATAAAAAAGTCGCAGGAATATTAATCGAAAATACCATCAAGAATAATGGAGAAATCACCTCAATTATTGGGGTAGGATTGAATGTTAACCAATTAAATTTTGACAACCTTCCCAAAGCTTCTTCTTTGGCAGTGATAATGAAAAAGGAATTGGATAAAGAAGTTATTCTAAAACAATTGATAGAATCTTTGAAATCGAATTGTGATTTACTTCAAAATAAATCGGCATCTCAATTATGGAACAGCTATAACAACAAATTATTCAAAAAAGGAATTCCAATGGCTTTTTTATTGCCCGATGGAATTCAATTCATGGGAATAATTAAAAGTGTAAATTCCTCTGGGAAATTGGAAGTAAAATTAGAAAATGATACTATCGAAACTTTTGGAATAAAAGAAATTCAGTTGCTTTATTAAATGCAATTGAATTTATAATTTAGTCATGTTTTCAGATAAAGTCTCAATGAATTTTGTAATTGGTCCTTTCACCATCATCGCCATCATTGCGTTAAATTCTCCTTCAAACACCAATTGAATTGCAGCTGAAGAATCAGATATTTCTTCAATATTGGCAATTAATGTAAACGGTAATTTGTCGCTTGCAGCACCCAAAACAATTTTAGAATTTGGAGTTTTATCCTTGATTCTCAATTTAATTTCAGGCATTCCTTTTAGTCCAAAAATAAATGAATCGGCATCGGTAACTTCGAATTTCGCAATACTATCCGGCATTAATTTCTCAAAATTGTTTACATCACAAAGTGCAGTAAACAAATAAGCAGCATTATTTTGAACGGTAACTTTTGGACTTTCTAAATTCATAATAGTTGGAATTTTAGGCTATTTATTTCCCCCAAGTAGATGGACTTTTTCTCCATTCTTGTAAGGTGATTTCTTCTTCTTCAGTGATGTATTTTTTGGCTACAGCCAATGGTAAAAGGTTCTCGTAATTACTCAAAGTATACAAATCAACATTTGCATTTTTGAAATTATCAGAAGCAATATCAAAACCATAACTGAATATTGCAGCCATTCCTTTCACATTTGCACCCGCTTCTTTTAAAGCTTCAACAGCTAGTAAACTACTATTTCCAGTACTTATTAAATCTTCAACTACAATTACGTTTTGACCCTTTTGTAAATAACCTTCCACTTGATTTAATCGACCGTGTTTTTTAGGCTCGGGACGAACATATACGAATGGTAATCCCAAACTCTCGGCTACAAGAATCCCTATTCCAATTGCACCAGTGGCTACACCTGCAATTACATCTGGTTTTCCAAATTGTTTTTCGATATTTTTAGAAAATTCATCTCGAATGTAATTTCTTACTGCTGGAAATGAGAGTGTTATCCTATTATCACAATAAATAGGGGAGTTCCATCCTGAAGCCCACGTAAAAGGATTTCGTGGATTCAATTTAATTGCATTAATTTGTAAAAGCAATTCGGCTGTTTTTTCGGCTGTGTCTTTATTAAAAATCATAGTACAAATGTATAAAGTTTTTGTCAACGATAAACCACTTTTTTTAACAAATCAAATCTTCAAAGAAACAGATTTTCAACTGTTCTTACTTGAAAGTGTTGATTTCAAACAGCTTATCGTTAAATATTTCCAAAATAAAATTCAAAAAGCCTATTTGTACCATCCTGATGAAAAGGAAATAATGAAGGTTTTAAAGACTAAAATCCCTGTTAACAAGGCTGGTGGTGGATTGGTTTACAATAAAAACGGCGAAGTTTTATTCATTTTCAGAAACGGTAAATGGGATTTGCCGAAAGGCGGAACCGATAAAGGCGAAGAAATTGAAGACACCGCCATGCGCGAAGTGGAAGAAGAAACCGGCGTAAACGGATTGTCAATTTCAAAAAAACTTCAAAAAACCTATCACATTTTCAAACGCAACGGGGTTTACAAACTAAAAATTACCCATTGGTTTGAAATGCATTCTACCTATGATGGAATTCCCATTGGTCAAGCCGAAGAAGGAATTGATAAAGTAGAATGGAAAAACCCAGAACAAATTAAAGAAGCGCTGAAAAACTCCTACGAAAACATCAAACTATTATTTGAAGAATACAAATAAACTTCTTGTTTACCTATCTCCCAATTTATAATTCATAATTTATAATTCTAAATTAATTATTGGGTTTACCTTTGCAAAATGAAAACGAAATACCATTCTAATAATATTCTTCTCAATTTAGGTATTGAAAACCTAAACGAAATGCAAATTGCTGCGCAAGAAACGATTCTGAGCGACAATAATATTCTTTTGTTATCACCAACAGGTTCTGGGAAAACATTGGCTTTCTTGTTGCCAATATTCGAAATGTTGCAACCTGAAATTCTCTCGGTGCAATGTTTAATTTTAGTTCCCTCCCGAGAATTGGCATTGCAAATTGAGCAAGTATGGAAAAAAATGGGAACCGATTTTAAAGTAAATGTTTGCTACGGTGGACATTCAATCGATACCGAAATAAAAAATTTGAGCAATCCTCCAGCCGTTTTAATTGGAACTCCAGGACGAATTGCCGATCATATTGACCGTGGAACTTTCCGTTTGGACAAAATTCAAACCTTGGTTTTAGATGAATTTGACAAATCATTGCAATTGGGATTTCACGAGCAAATGTCATTTATAATTGGGAAATTATCAAAATTAAACAAGCGTGTTTTGGTTTCGGCAACTTCTGATATTGAAATACCAAAATACACGCGAGTGATCAATCCTACGATTCTGGATTATATTCCTACTGAAGAAGAGCGCTCGAATCTGTCTATGAAATTAGTAGTTTCTAAAGAAAAAGACAAAATAGGTAGTTTGTTCAACTTGATTTGTTCTCTGAAATCACAATCGGCATTGGTATTTTGCAACCATCGCGATGCTGCCGAACGCATCAGCGATACGTTGAACGAAAAAGGAATTTACGCTACTTATTATCACGGCGGAATGGATCAGGACGAACGTGAACGCGCTTTAATTCAGTTCAGAAACGGAAGTGTGAGCTATTTAGTCACTACCGATTTAGCCGCTCGTGGATTGGATATTCCAGAAATGAAACACGTTATTCATTATCATTTGCCTTCAAAAGAAGACGAATTCACTCATAGAAACGGTCGAACCGCTCGTATGTTGGCTTCGGGAACCGCTTATATTATCGCTCACGAAAGCGAGAAAAAAATGGATTACATTGATTACGGAATGGAAGCATTGAAAATTGAAAATGCTACAGCTTTGCCAAAACCACCTGAATTTCAAACGATTTACATCAGTGGTGGAAAGAAAAACAAGCTGAATAAAATTGATATTGTAGGTTTCTTTTCTCAAAAAGGCAAACTTGAAAAAGGTGATTTGGGATTAATTGAAGTGAAAGATTTCATTTCGTTTGCAGCCGTAAAATTCAATAAAGTCATAGATTTATTGCGTAACATTCGAGATGAAAAAATGAAAGGTAAAAAGTATAAAATTGAAGTTGCAAGAAAAGTCGTTAAGAAAGTGGAGGATTAGTTAGATTTTAGATTTAAATTGTAAAATTTCAATAAAAAATCTATACTACAAAAACAAACTTAAATTTAGTTTTATTCAAACAGTAAACAAAAAACCCGCTAAAAATATTTCTTAGCGGGCTTTAATATAAGTTTTGGAGTGATTATATCCCTACAAAGTTGCTTGGGGTTATTTTCATTAATTCTGCTTTTATTTCTTCAGAAACTTCCAGAGTGGCTATGAAATTATGAATCGCATTTTTATCAATAGCTTCGTTGGTTCTAGTCAATCCCTTTAATGCTTCATATGGGTTTGGGTAACCTTCTCTTCTTAAGATAGTTTGGATGGCTTCAGCAACCACGGCCCAGTTTTTTTCAAGATCTTCATGAAATTTTGGCTCGTTCAACAACAATTTGTTTAACCCTTTTAAAGTCGATTCAAAGGCAATTAACGTGTGTCCCATTGGTACACCAATATTTCGCAATACGGTACTATCAGTCAAATCACGTTGCAATCTTGAAAGAGGTAATTTTGCCGAAAGGTGTTCAAAAATAGCATTGGCCATTCCTAAATTACCTTCTGAATTTTCAAAATCAATAGGGTTTACTTTATGTGGCATCGCCGAAGAACCAATTTCTCCTGCTTTAATTTTTTGCTTAAAATATTCCATAGAAACATAGGTCCAAATATCTCTATCTAAGTCAATTATAATGGTATTGATTCTTTTTAAAGCATCAAAAAACGCAGCAAAATGATCGTAATGTTCTATTTGTGTGGTTGGAAAAGAATGGTGCAATCCTAAGTTTTCTTCTACAAAATGACTACCAAATTTTTTCCATTCAATTTGTGGGTAAGCCACATGATGGGCGTTATAATTTCCTGTTGCTCCACCAAATTTAGCAGCAAAAGGAATATTAAATAACAAACGCATTTGTTCTTCCAATCGCTCTACAAATACGCCAAATTCCTTTCCTAAACGGGTAGGTGAGGCCGGTTGGCCATGGGTTTTTGCCAACATTGGAACGTTTTTCCATTCAATACTTAAGTCTTTTAATTTTGAAATTAACGCAATTAAAGAGGGTAAATAGATGTTTTCAAAGGCTTCTTTTGTAGATAATGGAATAGCTGTATTATTAACATCTTGAGAAGTTAACCCAAAATGAATGAATTCTTTGTAAGAGGATAAACCTAATTTTTCGAATGCCTCTTTAATAAAATATTCTACCGCTTTTACATCGTGATTGGTCGTTTTTTCGGTTTCTTTAATCCAAAGAGCGTCATGGGTTGAAAAGTTTTTATAAAGGTCTCTAAGGCTTTCAAATACTCCTTTATCGATTCCTTTTAACTGAGGCAATGGAATTTCACATAAAGCGATAAAGTACTCAATTTCAATTAATACGCGGTATTTTATTAAAGCTTCTTCAGAAAAGAAAGGAGCCAGTGAAACGGTCTTATTTCTGTATCTTCCGTCAATAGGAGAAACAGCATTTAATTCGTTTAAAGTAGTCATTGTTGTGTTGTTTTTGAAAGGGCAAAGATACAGAAATGTTTGAATATAATTGGCTAATAATTGTGTTGTGTTTTATCTTATTTCCCCACAAAAGGCACAAAGTAAAATAAAAGCCATATATAAAAAGCTATTGTCAGCCTCTTAAACTATCTATTTTCGCTGTAATAACGAGCTTCTATTCTCTTAATATCTTTGATTGAGTTTTTTGCCCATTGTAAGCGCTTTTCAATTAATTCATTTTCTGATAATTGCCATTGAATATTCGATTTTCTGAGGCGTTCCGTTAGGTTTTGGATTATAATTGCTGCTGAAACGGATATATTAAGACTCTCTGTAAAACCTACCATTGGTATTTTTAGAGACCCGTCTGCTCTTTTTATAATCTCCTCCGACAAACCATCGCGTTCAGTTCCGAAAAATAGTGCGCATGGTTTGGATATATCAAAATCTTCCAACAAACAATCGTCTTCGTGTGGTGTAGTAGCAATGATCTGGTATCCTCGAGATTGTAAGTTGTCCAAACAACCAGTTATACTATCAAAGGCATTGATGTCAACCCATTTTTGAGCTCCCATTGCAATTTCTTTATCAATACGTTTTCCAAATCGCTGCTCAATTATATTTAGTTCTTGAATTCCGAAAACCTCACAACTACGCATTACAGCACTCGTATTGTGCATCTGAAAAACATCTTCAACTGCCACTGTAAAATGCCTAGTTCTGTTTTTAAGGACATTTAAAAAGCGCTCTTTTCTGTTTTCTGTAAGTATGTTTTCAAGAAATTCTAAATAAGCTATATCAATCATTATTCTTTATTTTTTTGGTAAATTTAGAAACTAATTTGACGTTATAAAACTATTCTCCTCATTGTATCTTTTGTAGTAAAAAAAATCCAAGATGATAGACAAATTGATAATAGATTTCATTGCGCCTTTTGATCGCACTTTGTTACTTTTGTGGTAAAAAAAACCTTTCGTTCCTTGCG
>CAIJFC010000173.1 GCA_903819815.1 uncultured Bacteroidota bacterium | reverse complement strand
GATTGCAAAAAGGAACTTTGTATTTGAGAAAATTGGGAGACAGCACCTATATCACTATCGATAGTATGAAAATTGATGGAAAATCAGATTTTGAAAGCAATATCAATTTGAAATCACCAGAAATGTTATACTTATTTTTGGACCGAGGAGAAACGAATTCTGGAGATAACAATTTGATGTTTTTTGCCGAACCAGGGAAAATTAATATTGCTACCGAACTAGACTATTTTTATTCAAAAGCAGTTATAACCGGATCTAAAAACAATGAATTGTATGAAAATTACAAGAAAATAAGTTCCAAATACAACGAGCAACAATTAGAACTTACTGTGGCTAAAATCAACGCTTTAAAAAACAAACAAATGGGTTTGATTGCTTCAATTGATGAAAAATCGAATGCCATTTTGAAAAGAAAGTACCTTTATGCAATTAATTTTGCGATAACTAATAAAGAGTATGAAGTAGCACCCTACATCGCATTATCTGAAATTAACGATGCAACGATTAAGTATTTGGATACCATTCAAAAATCAATGTCGCCAAAAGTGGCAAAGTCGCGCTACGGAGTATTGCTAACAAAATATGTAGGCGAAAGAAAAAAGCAGTAGATTTATTTGGGCATGCCCCTCGAAAAATTCGGGTCAGGCTCTCCGCTACAATCTCAGTTGCGCTTTGCTCCACCGAGGATTTTCGCTGCGATCCTTCATGCGAACCTAGATTTCAGATTTCAGATTTCAGATTTTTCGAATAACCAAATCAACGAATAACCGAATGAGCCTTAGGCCATCTTAATTTTAAATTTATTTTGTCAATGGGATATTATTTCATATTAATTTTAGATGCTGAAACAAGTTCAGCAAGACAAGTACTTATAGTTTTATTTGCAAGGTTATTATTCTTGTGAACACGAGCGAGACGCTCGCGCTAGCGGGGATTCTGAATCAATCCCGAAGCTTCGGAACAACAAGACCAATTCCTAATTAGCCCCGATAAAGGCGGTATCCTCGCAGCAAAGCGAAGAGATTGAGCCGAAAGCGGGTATTGCAATTCCAAAAAGTCAGGGTCAATTCGCTCCAAAATGTCATATTGTCAGAAATAAATTAGCTATAATTTAAGGAAAACTGACAATTATAACGTAAACCTATAATGGCACAAAGATTTACTTATGCAAAAGGAGTTTAGAAATTAAAATTAAATTTAAATAGAATTAAAATGGGTAAAATAATTGGTATTGATTTAGGAACAACCAACTCTTGTGTCTCTGTAATGGAGGGAAATGAAGCTGTTGTAATTCCTAATGCAGAAGGAAAAAGAACCACACCATCTGTAATTGCTTTTGTAGAAGGCGGTGAAATCAAAGTTGGAGATCCTGCAAAAAGACAAGCGGTAACCAATCCAACGAAAACGGTTGCTTCTATCAAACGTTTTATGGGACATTCTTTCGCTGAAATTACAGCTGAAGCTAAAAGAGTTCCGTATTCTGTAGTAAAAGGAGACAACAATACACCTCGTGTAGATATTGACGGACGTTTATATACGGCGCAAGAATTGTCAGCAATGACCCTTCAAAAAATGAAAAAAACAGCGGAAGACTATTTAGGT
>CAIJFC010000172.1 GCA_903819815.1 uncultured Bacteroidota bacterium | reverse complement strand
CATTCATTTCGTAAAGTTGTCCAACATCATTATTAGTATTATCTATTAATTTTTTGGCATAAAATTCAACATCAAAAGATAAACGATTTGGGATATTTACTCCTATCACATTGCCATTATTGATTATTTTGTGTTCATTTTTTATAATTTTAAATTCTTCTTCACCATAAAGCCTAACAAATTCATCTTTTGTATAAGAAATAGGCTTACCGTACTTCTGCGGGAATTCCAGACTTCCTTTTTGTATGATGTGTGCTACCGGGTTAATATCGTTGCCGTAACTGCGGCAACCCAATCTTGCTGCTTCCAATGGTATGGCACCACCACCTGCAAACGGGTCGAATACCTTTGGCATTTTGTTTAGGAAAGCTTCAATGGTATTGTGTAAGTTTTCCGTTAACTTTTTGCTTTTATCGGTTTCAATATGACGATCGGTTAAACTATAGAGTTCGCTTTCCGCGTCTTTTATTGCTTTGTAATGCGTATCAAAATCTTTCAAAAGTGTTTCAGCATTTTGAACTCTTTCACTTTGTTCAGAATGACAATTGTGTGCTACCCATATTAATTTACGGGCTTTGTTGATAATTTTCTCGTCATTTTTGCTGTCCCATTTTATCAAGCTATTATCCGTAAGCATTTTACCTGCCTGCGGTTTGGTTGCTTTCCCCAATAAATGGTCTTGCATGGGTTGGGTAAACTTACCGATGAACATTTGTAAACGGTTACGTAAATTGTCTTCCATAGGATCAAAAACACTTGTCCATGGTATATCAGTGTAGGTTATATAAGGGTCACCTACATTATTTTTTTTACCTAATAATAAATCTACAGCATCTCTAAAAGCTTGAGGGCAATTAGGATCTAATGGATCTGGAACTAAACTAGCGAAGACCACTGCACGACATACTGGCAAGGGTCTCCGTGCCCACCAAAGGTGTAATGTGGATATATGTCCGTGACGGATAGATTTATCACGAACGCTTTCTGCCGAAATTTCTTTAATCGGCATCGCTACTTCTATTAGTTTTTTAGGTTTTATCATTGTGTATTATATTTTTGATTTCCATTCTTCCATTGGAAGAAAGTATTGAATTCCTTTAGTTTTTTGTTGAAAGTTTAGCTGTTTAGCAGGGTTTTGGATACGAAATAATTCAGGTTTACTTTTGCAGTTAACTACAATATATAACCAAGAAGATTCTCCTAGTTGAGCTAGACGATTCATTTCATTTTCAGATAACATTATACTTCCATCACTACCGCTTCTCCCTTTTACCTCAATGTATCTTTTAATCTCAACAGGACTAATACTTTTAATGTCATAGCCTTCATTATTGGCTGATACATCTTCGGGTTTCCAATTTTGATTAATTTCATAATCCATAACTGTTTTCATCGCTATTGCTTCGGCTTCATCGTCACGGCTCATTCCATAATGTCCTTGGTATTCGACCTGTGTAAGTGGAACTACGTATGCACATCCTAAAATTTCAGGTGCTTTAGGACTTAACTGACCCATTAAGTCTAATTGTTCTAAACGGAGTTGTTTTTTTTGAATTAACTCATTAACGCGCTCTAATTTTTTGCTAAGTTTTTCATTGACTTTTGAATCTCCTAAAAGTACTTTTGTTTGCAAGTCTTGAATTTCTGACTGCAAATCCATAATGACGTGAGTAAAAGAAGTTTCTAAATAACCCTTTCTATCAGACGTGTCTTTTTGAACATGATTTTCAGTATCAGTTAATTGAAGCATTGTGATATTTTCAAAACTCCATTCTATAACCTCATTAGCTTCTACTACCTCTGGAGGAGTAATGGGTTTAGTGAATTCTGTTGGAGGATGTAAATCAATAAACTTTGCTGGAGATGTTAATCGGAATTCATTGTCGGCCAATTGATAAACCATTAATAAACGTTCATCTACTATACTATCATCAGTTTTAGTTAGTCTATTGTCAATAATTTGAGATTTGACAAAGAATGCAAAATAAGGTTCTTTGTCATCTGGAGATATTAGTATTGTCCCTTTCAACATATCTTCTCGATAGGTATTTCGAACCACTTTTACCAAACTATCAAAAACGGGATTGCCCGGATTAATATAGTGGACTGTTCCTAAATCTCCTAACGCTTGATATTCTAGGAAAATTTGTTTATCAAAACAGAATTTAATTTTTTTGATGTTTTGTGGAAATATATTGAAATCCTCCCTTAAAGTCTGAGTTACACTTTCAGGTAATGTATCTATTTGATAAATAAAATTTCGAAGTTCAGTAAATTTGCCTCCTAATTTTAGAAATGCTTTTTCAAAGAATAAACGAATATAGATTGGCTGAAGTCTCTTTTCATCTGAATTTTCTTTTAGTAACCTTGCTTCTTTAAAGTCAATGGTACTATGTGCCAGTTTCTCCTTTTGTTCTTTTATTTTTTCAACAAATTTTAATTTAAGGGTTTCATCATCTTGAGCAAGAAAGATATCTAAATCTGTTTCTTTTCCATTAAAGACAGAATCAATAATATGATCCAATTTTACATTTTCAAAAACATCCTGAATTACATCGTAAACCCTATCGTCTCCAATTCCCTCTCTAATAATGTCAAGTTTTGTAAGTAAACGCTCTAAAACTTTTCCTTCCTTAGTGTTATTAGCCACCATATTGAAAACTAATACATCTTGTTTTTGACCATATCGATGGATTCGTCCCATTCGTTGTTCCAATCGGTTTGGATTCCAAGGTATATCCCAATTTATAAGTAATCTACAAAACTGCAAATTGATCCCTTCACCAGCTGCATCAGTTGCTATTAAAATTTGTGTGTCAGGTTCTGCGAATGCTCTTTGAGCTATTCTTCTTTCATCAACATCTTTTCCACCGTGTATAGTGACTACATTATAACCACCACTTTTTGAAAGCCTGTCTTCGAGATACAGCAGGGTATCCTTGTGTTCCGTGAAAATAACCAGTTTTTCTTTATTTTCTAAAACTCCATTTGATTTAAGTAGTTCTTCTAATTGCTGGAATTTTTTTTCAGATTGCTTACGGTTATAAAGAGTGTTAGCCATTTCATATAATGACTTTACTTCTTTGGCCTCTTGTTGAATTTCTTGTAAACTTTTGGCAGTAGTAAATAATTTGAATTGACGAGGATTAGATAGTATATTTTCAAGTGCATCTCTCTCATCATCTTCTAACTCTTCAAAATCTTCAATATCATTAACATCAAAACCTTCCAATTTATGCCTTTGACTCCATAAATTTGGATTTTTATTTGTTTCATCAACAATTCCTTGTAATGCTATCCATCTACGTTCCAAAGTATTTTTTATAGCAAAGATCGAACTAACTAGTCTCCTTTGCATTACTGTTAAAGCCAATGAAACATGAATGTTCCTGCTTTCAGAAGCTTCTTCTTTTTTAACAGTAAGATATTCGGTAACAGCTTCGTAGAGTTCTTTTTCTTCTAAAGTTAATTCGTATGCAACTGTCTTGGTATATCTGTTTTTAAACAAGGGGTTTCCTTGCCAGTCTTTCATGTCCTCTTTTAATCTTCTAATAAAGAATTTATTGATACCGTTATGTTCCAATTCTTTAATTCTCATTGAAGCAATATCATCTGTAGCAAAAATATCTTCATCTAATAATTGTAATAATTTTTTAAATGTGTCTTTTCTACCTCTATGGGGAGTTGCTGTTAGCAATAATAAATGCTCACATTGGTGGGATAAAGTATAAGCCGCTTTATATCTTTGAGATAGGTATTGCTTATGACCATAATCGTAAGCAGATAATTTGTGACATTCGTCAAATATTATTAAATCCCAATGTGTATTTCCCACAACATTCAAAACATCTTCTCTGCAAACAAAATCAATTGAAGTAATAATTCTATTTGCTGAATGGAAAACTGTAGGGTCAGCTGTAAAAGAATTTCTATTAACTAAAGTAAAAGGAATATTAAATTTAATACCCATTTCATCCTCTTGCCATTGCTTGGTTAAACCACCAGGAGTTATAATTAGAATTCTTTCTGCTAATCCACGCATCATTAATTCTTTAATTAAAAGACCAGCCATAATAGTTTTACCCGCACCAGTGTCGTCTGCTAAAAGAAAACGTATTTTAGGCATTGGAAGTAAAAATTTATATACTGCCTCAACTTGATGAGGAAGAGGATCTACAATACTACAATTTACAGCAAACAATGGGTCAAATTGGTAAGCAGAATTAATTCTTTCTGCTTCAGCAAAAAGAGAAAATTTAATAGGATCACCTTGAAAATTAAAGGTTCCTTCTTCAGAAAGAATTTCTAATTGTTCAAAAGCAACATTTGAAATTACTTTTGTATTTGTTCGGTTTGTATTAACCCCAGTATATTTGATAGAAAACATAGAACCAAGTGGTTGAATGTGGTTTATTATAACTGGTTCAAATGGTATTAGATTTTTAACAATGTGCCCTATATCAATCATATATTTATAACAAAAAAAATATTTAAAAAAATAGTTTTTAAAAATGTAAATTTATATTAAAGTTAGCTAATAAGCTAATAAGTATTGGTTAACTTTATTAAAAACATACTTTAAAACGAGTCAGTTCTTGTAATAAAAGACTTATATTTTTCCGAACCAATAACATCAACTTCTTGCGGAAATCCCAATATAAACCTAGTTATTGCTTTCGGGTTATTTACATTACATTTTAAAAGATATGTTTCTTTATTAGCCTCTTTTTTTACATAAGGTTGAACTAAAGGATATTCTTCCTTTAATATTAGATAAGCTCTTAAAGTTAACCTTAATTCAATATCAAACTTTTCTCCATTTAATTCGCTAAAACCAAAAATATCAGGCTTGTCGGTTTTGTGCTTTTCTTGAAACTCTTGATTTGTATTTAATTCAATTATATCCGTTATTCTTTCAATATTAAAATATTTGTTTTCACCTGATTCAACTTCAAATGCTATTAAAGAATTATAGTTATCACTGAAGGTTATAGGTTCAACCAAACGATCTGAAATCTTTTGTGAGTTTGCTGAATGATAATCTTTTAGAATTACCCTTTTTTCATTCTGAATTGCGCCACTTAATTTCTCAACTATTTTGCCCAAATGAGCTTTTAATATATGATTGCCATGAATTGCAATTTCAGATTTGAAATAGATTTTTTTTAAAATAGAATCTTT
>CAIJFC010000171.1 GCA_903819815.1 uncultured Bacteroidota bacterium | reverse complement strand
TTCTTCACTACAATATTTTTCAATACCAGCACAAACCAATGAATTATTGACAGACATTATTACTGCAGCCGAAGCATCAATTTTTGCAATTTCAGTTATCGCTAAAATATAAGAAACACTGTCTAAACCAGACCCTCCATATTTTGGATCAACCATCATCCCCATAAATCCAAGTTCAGCCATCATTTTGACTTGTTCGGTTGGAAATTTTGAATGTTCATCTCTTTCAATTACACCTGGCAACAATTCCATTTTAGCAAAATCTCTAGCTGCTTGTTGAATCATTAAATGCTCCTCTGTAAGTTTAAAATCCATAATAGGGAATAATAATTGTGATTAATATAAAAAATGCAAACAAATATACTTCTAAATTATCAAATTCTCAAAATGATTTATTAATTTTAGCCGATGATTCAAGAAAAATATAATATAATTGGTGTAATGTCGGGCACTTCGCTTGACGGAATTGATATAGCACACCTTAATTTTGAGATAATAAATGGAAAATGGAATTTCCAAATACTTGAATCTGAAACTATTGGCTACAGCCAAGAATGGATTGACCAATTAAAAATTGCGGTTGGATTTTCAGAATCAGAATTATTGTATTTGAATAAAAAATACACCTTATTATTAGGTAATACTATTTCTGAGTTTATTTCTAAATACCATCTTAAATCTGTTGACGCCGTTTGTTCTCATGGACATACCATTTTGCACCAACCCAAAAATGGTTTTACATTACAAATAGGAAATTTACCTGAAATCGCGACAATTTGTAACCAAAAAGTTATTTGTGATTTTAGAGTTCAAGATATTGAATTGGGCGGACAGGGTGCGCCTTTAGTTCCTATTGGCGACCAACAGTTATTTTCAGAAGCTGATTATTGTTTGAATTTGGGTGGTTTTTCAAATGTTTCCTTTGAGGAAAATGGAACCCGAATTGCATTTGATATTTCTCCCGTGAATACTGTTTTGAATTTTTATGCCAATAAATTAGGTTTGGAATATGATGATAAAGGAACCATTTCAAGTTCCGGAAAAATAAATTCTGACTTATTAAAAGAGTTAAACGCATTGGAATTTTATAAGTTATCCTATCCAAAATCGTTAGGATTTGAATTTGTAAAAGAAATTGTTTTGCCAATAATTGAAAGTCATGAAATTTCAATAGAAGATAAATTAGCCACTTTTACCGAACATATTGCTATTCAAATTGGATTGGCATTGCCAAGTAAAAAAGGCAAATTGTTAATTACTGGTGGTGGTGTCTATAATAATTTTTTATTAGGCAGAATTCAATATTATTTAAAGGAGACTTCCTTTATAATTCCTGAAAAGAAAATCATTGAATTCAAGGAAGCTCTCATATTTGGATTACTTGGGGTTTTAAAATTAAGAAATGAAATCAACACGTTAAGTAGTGTAACAGGAGCTTCCAAAGACCATAGTGCAGGAAAAATATACAATCCATATTAATACTATAAAAAATTAAAGTTGCCTATATTTGCAATATTAAAAAACGAAAAAAAATTAATGAAAGATTTACTAAAAAAATTCGAAAATAAAGAACCTGAAATTATTTTTAACTGGAAAGATCAAGAAACGGA
>CAIJFC010000170.1 GCA_903819815.1 uncultured Bacteroidota bacterium | reverse complement strand
CAAGTTATCCAAATTTTAGTCGTTTTTGGGAAGTGATCGAAAAACATAAAGTTACCCAATTTTATACGGCACCAACGGCCATTCGAGCTTTGGCAAAAGAAAATCTAAATTTTGTCCAATCGTATCCGCTTCAATCTTTAAAAGTTATTGGATCCGTTGGAGAACCAATTAATGAAGAAGCGTGGCACTGGTATAATGACCATGTGGGCGGAAAACGTTGCCCATTAGTCGATACTTGGTGGCAAACGGAAACGGGTGGGATTTTAATTTCGCCAATTGCATTTGTAACTCCAACAAAACCAACTTATGCTTCTTTGCCATTGCCAGGAATTCAACCCGTTTTGATGGACGAAAAACGCAATGAAATAGAAGGAAATCAAGTTACAGGAAGTTTGTGTATAAAGTTTCCTTGGCCCGCAATTGCAAGAACTATTTGGAATGATCACCAACGATTTAAAGAAACTTACTTTTCAACATTTCCAGGGAAATTTTTTACGGGAGATGGCGCGTTGCGTGATGAAGTTGGCTATTACAGAATCACAGGTCGTGTGGATGATGTGATTATTGTTTCTGGACATAATCTTGGAACTGCTCCAATTGAAGATTCAATAAATGAACATCCGGCGGTTGCTGAAAGCGCTGTTGTTGGATTCCCCCATGATATTAAAGGAAATGCTTTGTATGCTTTTGTGATTTTAAAAGAAACTGGCGAAAGCAGAAACCAAGATAATCTTAGAATTGAAATTAATCAATTGATTTCGGATCAAATTGGCCCCATTGCCAAATTAGATAAAATTCAATTTGTTTCTGGTTTACCAAAAACGCGTTCTGGAAAAATTATGAGACGTATTTTACGAAAAATCGCAGAAGGTGATTATTCAAATTTTGGTGATATTACTACTTTGTTAAACCCCGAAATCGTTGAAGAAATTAAAAATAGTAAATTGTAATTAACCACTAAAAACTGCCTGAAAAGGCGGTTTTTTTTATTTTATATTTAAACGGTTTTTTAGTTTCAAAAAGAATAAAGCTAAAGAATAGGCATCTTCCGAATTGGAAAGTTTATCGTTTTCACGGAATTCAATAACACTTTTTAAATCACCAATTTCATTAGATTTTTCGTTGTATTCTTTCCATTTAGTATACATTATTTCAATGTCGAGCGCTTCGTTTTTGAGTCTTCCGCATTGCATTTTTTCGAGGGCAAAATTGATCATGTCAATATCAAAATTGATTCGATAACCCACCAATACGGCATCACCTATGTAATCGACAAAAGCTTGAATGGCTTGAGGTTCCGCAAGTTTTAATTGTTTGCTTTCTATTAAAAATTCATTTGAAAGCCCATTATCGTGCAAATATTTGTATTGCAACAAAACTACATCAAAACTATCGTGGATTACAATTCCGTCATTAATAATGGCAATTCCACCGATAGAAAAGATAACATCTTTTGTAATATTAATACCCGAATTTTCGGTTGTTAAAATTACAAATCGTTTTGTAACCGGTTTGGTTTCAAATTTGGAGAGATAGGTTTTCAAAAATTCAGGAAAAGACTTGTTTTTATTGGTTATCCAGTCTAACATAATTATGAAAATTGTGTAAGTTGAAATTTATCTTTTATCAATTCTTCAAGTTCTTTAATAGGAGCGAAGGCATTTTTTAGTTTTTCTTTATCCGATTTAGAAAGTTCTTCCAAATTAATGAATTCGCCTGAATTTTCATTTTTTAAACCTTCCACGGTTCTGATTTTTGTTAAAACCAAAAAGGCGTCGGCACAATTATTATAAATTTCAGAAAACTTTGGATCAACCATTGCTAATTGCTTGAACCGCATGTAAGTACCATTTATACCTTTAATATTCAAACTCAAAATTAGTAGTCTAGCACCATCCACCAAAGACATTATTGCACGAGATTTGATGTCGAATTTATCTTTATGTTTTCCTTCTTCTTCAACATTAAATTTCTTGAAAAAGCTTAAAGGCGATGGTTTTCGTAGAGCATCATTTCCTAAATAGTCAAAAAACAATGGATTTCGTTTTAGGTTTTTATAAATCGTTTCTTCAATAGCCGTTTCCAATTGAAAATCACCAAAAGCCGCTTCATAATCAAAGAAAATACTACAATATTTTTTGGAGTTTTTACGAGGAGTAACCATCCAAGTGTCGTATTGTTTCTGCCACTCATTCAGCGACTTACAAAAATTAATATTGTTTGCCATATTTCCAAAAGGACATTTAGAATAACCCACAGTTTCGAGAATAGAAGTAGTTTTGTTAGCCAATCGTAAAAAATAATCTTTCACATCTCTGTATTTATCACTGGCAACGTCTTCAAAAACTAAAATACTATCCTGATCGGTTGCTAATAATTGTTCTTTACGACCTTGACTTCCAACGCTTAACCACGCAAATCGTGCAGGAGGAGAGCCCAATTCCAAAATTGCGATTTCTACAGAACGTTTAATAATTGCCGTAGTTATTTCGCCAGAAATATTAAATATATGGGGAAGAGGAATGTTCTTAGTAATGGAGTTTTCAATAAAATCGGTTAATTTAATTCGAATCGATTTCAAATCATTTGTACTAATCGCTCTTTTTATTTCTTTGATCAAAACCCCAGGATTATTGGCCTGTGCGACTACTAAATCATGTTCTGATATAACGCCTTTAACCTCCGTTTTATCCGAACCATCCTCGGTTACACATAAATGACTAACATTATTTTTTAGCATCAATAATTGAGCTTCTGGTAATGAAATATTGGGAGGTACTGTAATTACAGGTGAAGACATGATTCGACTTACCGATTCTGATACAGAAAAGCGACCCGTTCCGATTTTTTTTCTAAAATCAGTGTCTGTTACAATTCCGATTGGACAATTTTGATTGATAACAATGGCACTATTCATTATATTATCCGTCATTAATTGCGCCACTTCTTGAACAAGAATTTGAGAAGAAATGCGTAACGGCGTTTTATTATAGGAAAGGGCTTGAAAAAATTGAATTTCCGACTTTTTATCAGCATAAACAACTGTGTCTGAGATGAATTTTCCTCGATTTTCTTTGTCAGAAGGATTTCCAGTGTTGGTTGCAAAACTTTCTAGTAAAAATTCTAAAACAGCTGCGTTCTTTGCCACGAAAGGCTTGAAGGCAGTAATGGGAATAGCATATAATATTGATTCTTCACGCGCTTTGGCGGTCATCATATAATTATTTTTGGCGAAAAATGGTCTCAAACCAAATACATCTCCAACATGACATTTGTTTAAAAGCGTTTCTTCAGCATCAGAAATCACAAACAAATTAATTAAACCATTTGCAACCACATAAAAACTATCGTGCAAAGAATCATCTATTTGAAAAAGCGTTTTGTTTTTTTCAATTGTAACCACACGAATGCTCAATGCAATTTCAATCAAATCATCATAAGACAATTGATTAAACGGTGCGTATTCTTTTAAAAAATCAGCAATTCTTGATGCGATAGGGTTCATAGTTGGGTTTGTGATGTTTACTCGGTAAAATTAAGGTTAAATATTAAATAGTACAAGAGGCATTTGGAAAT
>CAIJFC010000169.1 GCA_903819815.1 uncultured Bacteroidota bacterium | reverse complement strand
TTTTATTCATCTGACAAATATACAATAAGTTGTACCAAAGTGAAACTTATTTATATAAAATTTAATACTTTTATTGTAATAGACAATTAAAATTCAGATTTTATAGATGCTATTGTTGCAATTTACTCGGTAGACGGGGTTTTAGTTTTGTCTCAAAATTATTTTTATTGTACCTTGTAACAAAATTAATCCTTCATCGTCTTTCAATTATAATAGTCTTAAAACTAGTAAATGGATCAAAATGATTTTCTAAAATTAATTACGCCATTTAAAGACAAACTTTTTCGTCTTGCCAAACGATTGTTGGTAAGTACAGAAGAAGCTGAGGATGCAACTCAAGAAGTACTATTGAAATTATGGAATAAAAATGAAGATTTAGGAAATTATAATAGTTTAGAAGCTTTTGCAATGACAATGACTAAAAATTATTGTTTAGATCAGTTGAAAGCGAAGCGATCGGGAAATTTAAAATTGGTTCATGATAATTACATTGATAGGCAGCCAAGTTTAGAAAACCAATTGGAAGCGAAAGACAGTTTAAATTGGGTTGAAAAAGCAATAAACGAATTGCCAGAACAACAACGAATTATAATTCAAATGCGCGATATTGAAGAATATGAATTTGAAGAAATTGCCAAAATAATGAATATGAACGAAACGGCGATACGAGTTGCTTTGTCAAGAGCAAGGAAAACGATTAGAGCGTTTATGTTAAAAACAAATGATTATGGAATTAAATAGAATAGAAACCATTTTAGAAAAATATTTTCAAGGAGAAACTAGTGTTTCAGAAGAAAAAGAATTGAAAAATTACTTTTCTTCATCAAATGTTGCGCAGCATTTGGAACAATACAAACCTTTATTTGGGTATTTCTCAGAAGCTTCAGAACAGGAGTTTAAGCAAACGATACCGCTGCAATCTAAAAAACGTAATGTTAAGTGGTTATCAATTGCAGCTTCAGTTATAGTTTTACTTGGAATTAGCACTTTTACCTATTTACATCAACCACAAAAAACGAACGATTTAGGGACCTATGAAAGTCCAGAAGCGGCTTTTGAAGCAACCCAAAAAGCGCTTTCGCTATTGTCTAAAAATGTAAATGTAGGTATTGAAAGTGTGTCTTATATTAACGAGTTTCAAAACTCAAAAGAATTAATTTTTAAAACAAAATAAATAGAAATCATGAGAAAATTAGTATTTGTATTAGTGTTTAGTGTTTTCCCTGCCGTTTTTTTTGGTCAGGCAGCATTCGATAAATTTGATGGTCAAGAAGATGTTACTTCAATCATTGTAAACAAAAAAATGTTTGAATTAATGAGTAAAGTAAAAGTAGATGCTACCGATAAATCAGCACAACCTTATTTGAACTTAATTAAAAAGTTAGACAATTTAAAAGTATTTACTTCGGGGAGTACAAGAGTGAGCTCTGAAATGAAAGTTACTGCAGAAAAATACATGAAATCAGCAGGTTTAGAGGAATTGATGCGCATTAATGATGGTGGAAAAAACATCAAAATTTGGGTAAAATCAGGGGCGAAAGACTCTCAAATAAAAGAATTGATGATGTTTATGGAAGGAACTTCAAAAGGAAATGAAACCGTTTTGATGTCGTTAACAGGAGATTTCGATTTGAATGAACTTTCAGTGCTAACAGACAAAATGAGACTTCCTGGCGGTGACGAGTTGAAAAAAGCAACTAAAGGGAAAAAATAGCTTATGAAACGTATTTTAAGTTTATTTTTTATCGCTAGTACTTTATTATCAAGTTGCAACGATGAACCTTCCTTGCAAAAGTATTTTGTAGAAAAAACGGAGAACAAAAATTTTATTGCTTTAGATTTATCACCTAACATGTTGAATGTTGATAGTTTAAAATTAACTGTGGATGAAAATAATGCTTTTAAATCATTTGAAAAAGTAAATATCTTGGCTTTTAAATTAAATGATAAAAACAAAGGGGAGTTTGAAACGGAAAGATCAAAAGTCAAAGAAATTTTAAAAGAGGAGAAATACCAACAATTAATGAAGTTTGGTTCTGGAAAAGATGGAGCATCAGTTAGTTTTGTTGGAGATACCGAACATATAGATGAATTTGTTTTTTATGCGAATAAAAAGGAAAATGGTTTTGCAGTTGTAAGAGTAATTGGAAAAGATATGAACCCCACAGGAATTGTGACTTTGATGTCAGTGCTTAAAAATGCAAATGTGGATTTAGAACAGTTGAAACCTTTACAACAAATGTTTGCAAAGTAATATTTTGAGTTGGTTATAATAAAAAAGCGTTCCAATTTGGAACGCTTTTTTTATTTTTTTTAATTACTTAAATGGAACTAATTACATTGTAAAATTCTCCCCATTATAAATATTTAATTAAATAATATTGAGCTTGTAGGAAAAGTAACATTTGGCGAAGAGCCCGTATTTTTGGTAATTTGAAACTCGAATTCTGGTATTTTTAATTTCAGCAGAAGGAGTGTTTTTTAGTTTTGCAAGTAATTTTTTGTAATAGGAATACGCAGTATAAACTCCAAATTTAGCTTCTATTGGAAGTAAAATCAAACCTTCGTAGCCGGCTTTGAAATCGGCTTCAATTTCCTCAATAATTTTGAGTTTCGATTTTTCATCTAATTTTGATAAATCAGTATTGGGGAAATAGGTGCGATTTAAATCTTCAAAATCGGCTTTCAAATCACGTAAGAAATTTACTTTTTGAAATGCCGATCCTAATCTCATTGCGGAATCTTTTAGCGATTCATACTTAACATCATCCCCTTTTACAAATACTTTCAAACACATTAATCCTACCACATCTGCTGAACCGTAAATGTATTCATTGTATTCTGACACCGTTTTATATTCTGTTTTGGATAAATCCAACTTCATACTTTTCATGAAGGCATCAATCAATTCTCTAGGAATTTCATATTTGTGCACCGTATTTTGAAAAGAGTTTAATATTGGGTTTAAGCTTATTTTATTTTTTAACGCGAGTTCTAAATCATTTTCAAATAGATAAAAAAGCGCTTCCTTATTATAGTCATGAAAACTATCTACTATTTCGTCAGCAAATCTTACAAAACCATAAATATTATAAATGTCTTGACGAATATTTGGCGCAAGCATTTTCACCGCTGAAGAAAAAGAGGTGCTATAGGATTTTGTAACGTTTCGGCTACAATCAAATGATACTTGGTCAAAAAGATCCTTCATAATCATAGGTTTTTTTCAATTAATTCGGCTACTAACTTACCTGAAATTAAGGCTGGAGGTACACCTGGTCCAGGAACAGTAAGTTGTCCAGTAAAATACATATTTTCTATCTTTTTACTTTTTAGTTTGGGTCTCAAAAATGCAGTTTGCATCAATGTATTAGCCATTCCGTAAGCATTTCCTTTATAGGAATTATATACTTCTTCAAAGTCAAGCTTGCAAAAAGATTCCTTAAAAATAATATTTTCTTTTATATTTTGCTTAGTTAGAGTCTCAAATCTTGAAATTATTTTTTCAAAATAGGCTTCTCGTAATTCGGGTGTGTCTTCGATTCCAGGCGCAAGTGGTATTAAGAAAAAACCAGATTCCATTCCTTCTGGTGCGGCTGTTTTATCGGTAATAGAAGGAAAATTAGCATAAAACAAAGGATTTTCAGGCCACTTTGGATCGTCATAAATATCTTTAGCATGCTGGTTAAAATCCACATCAAAAAACAAAGCATGGTGGGAAATAGTATCTATTTTTTTATTAAAACCAACATAGAAAAGCAGGGAAGAAGGGGCAAAAGTTTTACTATCCCAATATTTTTCAGAATATGCGCGGTATTCAGGATCCAATAAAGTTTCTGTATGATGGTAATCAGCTCCACTCAGAATTATATCGGCATCGATTCTTTTTCCATTAACTTGAAGGGCTACGGCTTTTTTATTTTCTACTATGATTTTCTCGATATTAGAATTGGTTTTAAATTTAACTCCCAATTCTAAAGCCAAGCTTTCCATTCCACGAATCACATCATACATTCCAGTTTTAGGGTGCCAAGTACCCATTCCAAAATCGGCATAATTCATAAAACTATAGAAAGAGGGTGTATCGGAAGGTTTTGCTCCTAAGAATAAAACAGGGAATTCTAATATTTGAATTAGTCTCTCGTTTTTAAATTTCTTGCGAACGTCTTTACTAATATTGCTAAAGAATTGACCAACTTTTAAAGTAGTTTTAGCGGTAATTAATTCTAGAGGAGAAACTCCGGGACGATAAACTAGATCTTTTATGGCAATATCATAATTGCTTTTAGCCTCTGCCATAAATTTGGCCAATACCTCTCCACTTCCTTTTTCAATAGCTTCAAAAGTGCTGATTATTTCTTCTAAATTATCGGCAATCGCAATAAAGTCATTAATTCCGTAATAAACACGGTAAGCGGGAGATAATTTAATTAACTCGTAATAATCAGATGGTTTTTTATTGAAGTCACCGAAAAATCGCTCAAAAACATCGGGCATCCAGTACCAACTAGGCCCCATATCAAAAGTGAACCCTTCTTTTTTTAATTGTCTGGCTCTTCCACCAATAGATCCATTTTTTTCAAATACAGTAACTTCATGCCCTTTTTTTGCCAAATAGCAAGCTGAAGCTAATGATGAAAAACCGGAACCTATAATTTTTATGTCTTTTCCCATATGTTGTAACAAAATCACAAAATCGTTTTCTTGAATTTATAATTTGAGTTGTTAAATTTAAAGATTTATTATTAGGTCACTTATTGATTTAAAAACCTTAGTTTTTGGAGTAATGTGCTTTTCATCAATGAAGGTCACCATTCTTCCGATTAGCCATAATTCAGTTGTGTTATCATTTAAAACTTCTTTATTTAGTGCTTCGATGTAAGGGTTTATTTCGTCTTTATTAGGTTCAACAGTTAAATAAGTAACATAAGTAATATTATTAAAATAACCCTTCATGTCTTTCAAATTATCAAGCGGTATACTTTCTCCAAGGAAAATACTTCGATATCCGTGGTGTAAAATTTCATAATTAAGGTACATTAAACCTAATTCGTGAATTTCATTTGATGGCAAATAAAGAACAAATACTCGATCTTCATATTTAGGATCTTTTAATTGTTGTTTTTCGGTATTTATTAGTAGTTTTTGCTTTATTAAATAACTGATAAAATGTTCGTGAGCAGGAGTTATTGTATCTGTTTGCCAAAGCAATCCTATTTCGTTCATTAAGGGAATAAAAACTTCGAAAAACACTTCTCTAAATGATTTTTCCGAAAGCAATTCGTCATAAGTTTTAAAAAACAACGTTTGATCAAAATTGATCATTGCCATTTTAAAATAGGAAATAGCATGACTTTTAACGCTTTTTTCAGAAATAATGGTATTTACAATTTCCGGAATTTCATCAGGATTGTATTTTGCAATTCGGGATATTTTATAGCCGTAATCGTGAAGTAGAACAATATTTAGAAGTTTTTGTAAATTTTGCAAATCATACAATCT
This sequence comes from uncultured Bacteroidota bacterium, assembly GCA_903819815.1. GTDB lineage: Bacteria > Bacteroidota > Bacteroidia > Flavobacteriales > Flavobacteriaceae > Flavobacterium. The sequence continues at coordinate 250 of CAIJFC010000169.1, read as the reverse complement.
AATATTGGTTTCACTGCGCATAGGCTCCAATATATTATATCGCTTTTCCCAAATTCTAATAGTATGTGCTTTTATACCTGAAAGATTCTCCAAGTCTTTAATACTAAAAACATTTTTTACATTGTTCATCTAATTCTTTAATAAGTTAAACAAAAGTAGTTATTATTTTTTATTTAACGGGGATAGTGGTTTAAAAATTAAGGGAAATGAATAATTATTCATTTATAATCAATTTTAGAAATTTAATTAA
>CAIJFC010000168.1 GCA_903819815.1 uncultured Bacteroidota bacterium | reverse complement strand
TTTTTATGTGGTCATGGTATCTGTTTTAAATTGAAACTGCTTATTTGAAAATGAAAATCAATACAATAATTGTAGTAAATTTACGATTCAAATTTAACGAAAAATGAATAAGCAAGAACGAATAACATTTGTTATTAATACGTTAAAAGAAAAATACCCGAGTATTCCGATCCCGCTTGACCACAAAGACCCGTATACTTTGCTTGTTGCGGTTTTGCTTTCGGCGCAATGCACGGACGTAAGGGTGAATAAAATCACGCCATTATTGTTTGCTAAAGCCGATAATCCATATGATATGGTTAAAATGACGGTAGAGGAAATAAAAGCCATTATTCGTCCTTGCGGTTTATCACCTATGAAATCGAAGGGGATTCATGGCTTATCGCACATTCTAATTGACAAACACGATGGTAAAGTTCCTAAGGATTTCAAGGCGCTCGAAGAGCTTCCGGCTGTGGGGCATAAAACAGCAAGTGTGGTGATGTCACAAGCTTTTGGAATCCCTGCTTTCCCAGTAGATACGCACATTCACAGGTTAATGTACCGATGGAATTTAACAAATGGGAAGAATGTGGTACAAACGGAGAAAGATGCAAAACGGATATTTCCCGAAGAACTTTGGAACGATTTGCACTTACAAATTATTTGGTACGGACGTGAATATTCGCCAGCTCGAGGTTGGGATTTAGAAACCGATATCATTACGAAAACAATTGGTCGTAAAACGGTGATTCATGAATACTACAAAAAAAATCCCGATAAAACTATCGGGATTTTAATTAATTAGCTAGAATTTCGAAAGATTTATTACCAACTTTAACGATATTCAAGGCTTTTGAATAGTTTAATAAGAATTGAATTGTTTCTTTTTTTGGTAATTTTTTTGAAATTTCTAAAGCTTCTTGAGGGTAAATTTTCGCCATAATTTATTAAGAATTAATTTCTATTTTTATTATAACGAAAAAGGTATTCAAATAGTATTAATTTGTTAATATAATTTGATGTTTGTCAATAACTTTTCTTAAGTTCATGATTGCATAACGCATTCTACCTAAGGCAGTGTTGATGCTAACCCCTGTTAACTCTGAGATTTCTTTAAAACTTAGGTCTTGATACATTCTCATTACCAACACTTCTTTTTGATCTTCCGGAAGCTCTTCAATTAATTTTCTCAAATCGTTTTCTACTTGCGAAGTGATCAATTGAGATTCGATATTAGGTACATTATCTGACATAATAGAAAAAATAGAAAAGTCCTCTGTTTCTCTAAACATTGGCATTTTTTTATTTCTCCGGTAATGATCAATGATAAGGTTGTGAGAAATTCGCATTACCCAAGGTAAAAATTTACCTTCTTCATTGTAAGAATTAGATTTCAGGGTTTTAATTACTTTAATAAAAGTATCTTGAAAGATATCATCTGCCATATCTCTATCCGATAATTTAGAATAGATAAAACCGTAAATCTTAGATTGGTGTCTGTTAATTAATATAGACAAGGAATTTTCATCACCTGCTATGTAATTTTTTACCAATAACGCGTCTGGGGTTTGTACATTAGCCATAAAAATACTTTTTAGTTGTTAAAATAAAATTGGAGAATTATCTCTAAAAAGTAGTTTTCTGAATAGGCAAATGTTAAATTAGAATTAATATTAAAACAAATATAATATAAAATTTATTTATAAAACAAATTTAATTTGAAAATTTAACATTTATAATGCAATAAAAATTAAAAAAGCGTGATAAATGTTTAATAAATCAATGGAGAAGTTGAATAATAATCAGCTATTGGTACACTTTTATGTAATCTATGCTAAATTGCTGTGGAAAAACCGATTTATCTACGTCTGGACCGCCAAAATTACCGCCCACAGCTAGATTTACAATTAGGTAAAAAGGTTGGTTAAACGGCCAAGTATCGTCGTTTTTTATGCTCGGTTGAAAGGTATAAACCAATTTGGAATCTACGAAAAATTCAATTTTATCTTTCGTCCAATCCATAGCATATATATGATATCCTTCTTCGATAGTATCAAATTTCGTTTTCTTGGTATTGATCGTTTCCCCATGGCTGTCTTGCGTATGCAAAGAAGTAAAAACCATATGTGGCTCACGGCCAATATATTCTAAGATATCAATTTCACCGCATTTTGGCCATCCAATTGTAGAAATATTAGATCCCAACATCCAGAAAGCAGGCCATAAACCATGACCAACAGGTAATTTAGCTCTCGCTTCGAAACGACCGTAAAGGAATTGCTTTTTGCCTTTGGTAGTTATTTTAGTAGAGGTAAAAACATCATTTTCTAGTTGGGCTTGAATGATTAAATTTCCTTCTTTTAAAGTATGGTTTGTTTCCGTATAAATTTGACGTTCGTTGTTTCCCCAACCGCATAAATCCGGGCATCCATTTCCAATATCAAAATTCCAAGAATCACGATTTAGCATTTTAGAATCGAAATTCTCTTCCCAAACCAATTTTCTTTTTTGAGTTTGAGCATAATTTAAACTACTAATAAGAACAAGAACAACAAAAAACTTTTTCATCAAGCTCGTTAATTTATAAATTGAAAACTACCTTCAAGAATAGTAATTGAGCTTCCGCCAATGAACACTTTAAAATCTCCTGCTTCGGTTTCCCATTTTGAATTTGCAGTGAAGAACTCCAGTGTTTTTTCGTTGATAGTGAAAGTAACTTCTTTTGATTCGTTGGGTTGTAATTCCACCATTTCAAATCCTTTGAGTTCCCTTACAGGTCTTGTAGAACTAGCCACTAAATCACGAATATACAATTGAGCTACTTCTTTTCCAGCTACTTTTCCAGTGTTTTTGAGGGTAAAACTCACTTTAATTTCACCATTTTTTGAAAATGAATTTTCACTTAATTTTAAGTTAGAATATTCAAATTTAGAATAACTCAACCCATAACCAAACGGATATAGAGGCGTGTTTTTTTCATCAGAATAATGGGACCAAAATACACTTTCAGGTTCGCTCATTGTTGGTCTACCAGTATTTTTATAGTTGTAATAAATTGGCACTTGACCCACATTTCTAGGGAAGGTCATAGGTAATTTTCCACTTGGATTGTAATCACCATAAAGTACTTGAGCAATTGCATTTCCACTTTGGGTTCCTAAATGCCACGCTTCAACAATTGCCGGAATATGAGCGTCCGCCCAAGGAATTACTAAAGGGCGACCGTTATTTAAAACTAAAACAATGTTTGGATTGACTTTATATATTTCTTCTAATAGCTCTTGCTGAACTCCTGGTAATCCTAAGTCGGCTCTACTTCTACCCTCACCTGTTTGCAAACCGTGTTCTCCTAAAACCATCACTACCACATCTACTTTTTTTGCTAATGCAATCGCTTCCACAAATGCTGATTTGTCTGTGGTATTAATTTTAGTTTCCCAAACAAATTGGGTTCTTCCAACAGTTACATCCGCACCTTTAGCATAAGTAAGCTGGTTGTCTTTGTATTTCTGCATACCTTCTAAAACAGAAACTGCAGTATTATCATCGGCAGCGATTCTCCAACTTCCTAACGGACTTGTTTTATCGTTTGCCAAAGCACCAATTAACCCGATTTTTAAACCTGATTTTTTAAGTGGTAAAACTTCATTTTCATTTTTCAAAAGTACGATCGACTTTTTAGCAACATCTAAAACTCCGTCTTGAAAAGCTTGTTTTCCCACAGTTTGTTTTTCGTTGTTTTCGTCGCAATATTTATATGGATTTTCGAATAAACCCAATTCAAATTTAACTTTTAGAATTCGTCCTGCAGCATCATCGATAAGGCTTTCACTAACTTTACCTTCACGAACCAAGTTTACTAAATTTTCAACGTAGGCATTGGATTCCATGTCCATATCCGATCCTGCGTTCACCGCTATTTCAGAAGCTTGTTTGTTATCTTTAGCATAACCATGATTGATCATTTCTCCGATGGAACCCCAATCAGAAACTACAAAACCATTGAAATTCCATTCTCCTTTTAGGATTTTTCTTTGCAAATAGGAATTCCCTGTGGAAGGAATACCTCCAATTTCATTAAAAGAATTCATGAAAGTTCTTACTCCAGCATCAGAAGCGGCTTTAAATGGAGGTAAAATAATATTTTGCAAAGTCGATTCGCCAATATCAACCGTATTATAATCGCGACCCGATTCTGCGAAAGCGTAACCGGCAAAATGTTTGGCGCAGGCTATAATAGACTTGTTAGATTTAAAATTATCACCTTGAAAACCTTTAACTCTAGCAATTGCGATTTGGCTTCCCAAATAAGGATCTTCACCGGCACCTTCCATTACACGGCCCCAACGAGCATCACGGGCAACATCAACCATAGGTGCGAAAGTCCAGTTTATACCTACCGAAGAAGCTTCTTCAGCTGCCATAGAAGCCGAATTTTTTATTGCTTGTAAATCCCAACTTGCTGCTTCAGCTAATGGAATTGGGCTTATCGTTTTGTAACCGTGAATCACGTCAAAACCAAAAAGCAATGGAATACCAAGACGAGTTTGTTCTACCGCAATTTTTTGAATGGCACGAACCTCCTTAACTCCTTTAACATTTAGCATTGCCCCAACAAGACCATTTTTCAAATCGGCATATTTTTTAGCAGCTTGACCGTCTTTAGGTGTTGGTCCGGTACTATCCCAAAAACCATTGTACTGATTCATTTGACCTACTTTTTCTTCTAAAGTCATTAGTTTTAAAATAGAATCCACTTTTACATCAATTGGATTAATTTTAAAACCAGAAACAACCACTGTTTTTGGAGCAGAGCAACTTAAAAAGAATAAGGTAATTAATACAATTAGAGATTTAAATAGGTTTTTCATTAACTGATAATTCATAAATTCATAAAAACAACAAGCAGTTTGAAACTACTTGTTGTTTTAAATATTTTTTTTATTGGTAAACTCTAACGTAATCAACAGACATTGAAGATTGAGTGAATGCAGGATCTACTGCTCCTCCGAAAGTTCCTCCCATAGCCAAATTCATAATTAGGAAAAAGTCACTATTGAAAGGCAGTGAATTAGTATTAATTACAGAATGAAACAATACGTTATCAACGAAGAAACGAATAGATTGAGGACTCCAAATAACTTTATATATATGATAAGTACTAGAAACATTAGTTGAAGTAACTCGTGACGTCACTGAATTACCACCTGAACGACCCGTGTAATGAACCGAACCAAGAATTACATTTGGTTGGTTTCCTTTGTGTTCCATAATATCAATTTCACCACAAGCAGGCCAAATGTTGGTTGCGTAATTTTGTCCTAACATCCATAAAGCGGGCCAAGTACCAGCTCCGGCAGGCAATTTTGCTCTAAATTCAACTTTACCATATTTAAATTCGAATTTATTTTCTGATTTTAATCTTGCAGAGGTATACGAATTTCCAGTTTTTACAGCGGTAAGTACTAAATTTCCACCTTGTACCACCGCATTTGTTGGACTATTCGTGTAGCTTTGAAGCTCCCCGTTACCCCAACCTCCAGCACCTAAATCATAACCCCATTTGCTAGAATCAGGAGCTCCGTCTGTAGCGAATTCATCTGAAAATACCAAATTAGAATAATCAGTTGCATCTTGAGTTGGTTGAACTGTTGTAAAAGTATGGTACCATGCTAAAGCTGGATTTCCACCCATTACGGCACGAACTACCATTCTAGTTTCAGTGATTGATAAAATTTCATACGAACTTTGACCTATATAATAACCCATAAAGCCACCGTCAGAGAAATTCATCATGGTGCCACGAGTACGTGTTGCGGCACTAGGACTTGCCATAACCACTGATTCAGAAGGTCCTAGATTCACGTTTTTCAAACCCCCTGCATTGTAGTTATAACAAAAATCGTAACCGGCAGTTCCACCAGCAACACTTTGGAAATCTTTATTAAAAAAGGTTTGTCCTTGATTGTTTAATTGGAATTTTAATTGGTTACCCACTTTTGAAAAAACCAATTCATTCCCGTAAAGACAAGCGCTATCAGGTGAAGCTGCTTTTTCCCATGGAGCTGCTTGATACCAAAGAGGAAAGTAATTTTGTGTATCGTCAGAACTATTTGGTCCAACACCTAAATGACCTGATTCAGAAGCTGACCAATACCAGGTTTTTTGAGAACCTCCAGTTAAAAATTGTACCGCTTCAGGATCTTCAAAATTACTTAATATCGTTACATCTAAAGTTGTTGTAGCTGCTACCCCCCCTTTTCCTGTTGCAATTACAGTTACAGTAAACGTATTTAACCCCGTTTGATTGTATCTTTTTTCAAATATACCAGAAGGCGCATTGGTTGTAGTTCCATCACCAAAAATATATCGATAGGAAATTGCATTGTCTGCTTTTGCTGTAAATAGCACTTTTCCACTTCCATCTCCATTTGGGGCTGTAGTAGCATTCTGACCTAAAATTTGGGCAGTAACTACAAAATTTGAGGGTGTATCAATAGTTCCAAAAGTGGCAATATCTTCCTGACAACTTACCGTGAAGAATAATGTAATTATGGATATAATATTTAATATTTTTTTCATTTTATTATTTTTTAGTTTATGAAAATTATTCATAATTAGTTAGTCAAAATTACAGAGTCATAATAGAAGGTATAATTGGCAGAAGCATCTCCAACAGTTCCTAAATCAAATATAAAAACTAATTTTTGGTAGGAATTGGTTGTTGAAATAGCAGTATAATCGAAGGTTAATTCTTGCCAAGCGTTTGCAGTTGTAATTGTTACCTCTTTTTCAAATGAGATTCCACCGTTGGTTAAATTTTCTACTTTTAATAATAATTTTGCACCGGCACGTGGAGAATATACTTTTACTTTAAATTTCTTGTTAACTGAAAAATCTATCGGTGAAGAAAGTGATAATAAACTTCCGCCCCAAACTTGTCCGGGTCCTTTGATCATTTTAGCAACAAATGCCGAAGTATTTATTCCAGATGGAAATGGATTGGCTACTCTAGTAGAATTTCCACCATCAAAATTCAAGAAAGTATAAGGTGTTGAAGTCGATTCAAAATCAACAGGTAAAAGTAAAAGTACCGATCTTGAAACAGTTACCATTCTTGTAAATGGAACTGCTGATTGAGCGCTTCCACTCACTGCGTAAACTCTAACTTGGTAAGTTCCAGGATTGGTATAAACGTGCGTTTTTGTTTCTCCTTCTAGAAATGTTTCAGGGATTTCATTGGGATTTTCACCATAATAAATTTTAAAATTCGTTTGAAAATCAGCCGTTGCAGTAACATTAATCTCCATTGTATTTAACGTTGAAATAGTTAAATTAACCGCTAAGTTTGTTGGTGGAAAGAATGAAATCGCCAAAGGAAAAGTTTTTTCTGTTCTTTTACCATTTAAAGTAATTCCAACAACTCTTAGAGTATAATTTCCTTCATTATATCTATGAGTTGTTGGAACTCCAGCACCCAATAAAGCAGGTTGTACCGTTGTATCACCATAATATACTTCAAATTGTGAAATTCCTTCTCCAATAGGAATAATGGTCACTGTTCCTGTATTATCGGGAGCAATTGATATTTTTGCAGAAATATTGGTAGGTGCCGCAATAGCATCTAAATTTATTTCTTCACTTTCTTTTGTACATCCTGTGAGAATGGTCAAAACGAATAGGCTAAGTAATAGTTTAATATTTTTCATAGTTCTAATTTTTAGTATCCAGGGTTTTGTTGCCAATTTCCATTTGAAAATTGAATTTCTTCGAATGGTATTGGGAATAACTCGTTTTTATTTGCTGCAAAGCCAGTAATTTTTCCAACTGCTTTTCCAGTTCGAACTAAATCAAAGAAACGGTGGCCTTCACCTAATAATTCTAATCTTCTTTCTGTCCAGATAGCATCAGTTAATGATTGACCTGTAAGTGTAATTCTGTGGTTAGTATCACCAAATGCTCTATCTCTAACTGCATTAATGTATTGTTGTCCTTTTGCATTATTCCCAGAACGGCTAAAAGCTTCAGCAGCCATTAACAAAACATCGGCATAACGAATAGAACGATAATTATTTGGGTTGGTTAAGTTTTGATCACCAACATTGGCATCCCCTTGACGGGCAATGTATTTTCTGTTAAAGAACCCGGTGTGTTTGTAACCCATTCCGTAAGATACTCCTGTATTTAATGTAGCCCAAGATGCAATATTTAAAATAGCAACATCTCTTCTATTATCTCCTGTTTCAAAAGCATTGTAGGCTTCTTGTGTTGGAACGTTGAAACTATATCCAGAATCAAAAAGTGGCCCTACATAATTTCTAATACCGTTGAAACCAACAGCTACATTACCTTCACTACATTGGAGACATCCAAAACTAGCTCCTTCAGCATCGGTGTATTGTACTTCGAATACGGATTCGGAATTGTTCTCACCTGAATTTTCAAAAATAGTATTGTAGTTACTTACTAACGAATACGAGTTTGAGGTAATTAAAGTTTCTAATACCGCAGCACTTTCTACAAATTTATTTTGATACAAATAAACTTTCCCTAATAACGCTTGAGCAGCACCTTTAGTCGCTCTACCTTTTTGAGAAGCGATTGGATTTAAATTGCTAATAGCAAATTGTAAATCGGCTTCAATAGACGCATAAACATCCGCTGTTGAAGATCTGGGTATGGTTTTTTCATCATTCACACTGAATCTTTTATCTCCTTTCAACGGAATTCCACCGAAGAATTTAACCAATTCAAAATGGTAATAAGCTCTTAAGAATCTAGTTTCTCCGATAACTTGATTTTTATTTGCAAAATCAGTTTTGTCTTTAAATTCCATAATGTAGTTGCAACGTTGAACTCCTGCAAACATCCAGTTCCAAACGTCTTTTAAGTTTGGATTTACAGCAGTTTGCGTCATTTCATCTATTTGTTGAATGCCAATAACGTCGGTAGCACTTTCACCACCAGATAAAGTATTATCTGAAGCAATTTCACCTAACATAACGTTGATGTAAGAAGATTGCAACATATCATAAGCACCGATAAGCGCTTTGTTATAATCCGATTCCGAGTTGAAATAACTTTCTGAATCGATTGTGTAAGGTGCTTCTTCATTTATAAATTCCTTAGAACAAGACACAGTTAAACCTGAGGTTGTTACTAATAATAAAGCGGCTAGAATTGTATATTTTTTCATTTTAAAGAGATTAAAAATTAACATTTAGACCAATTGAAAATATTCTTGGTGCTGGATAGAATCCGGAATCAATACCGCCAGCAATTGGATCTCCTGTATTGGCAGTAGCGTCAAACCCTCTGTATTTAGAGAAAGTATAAACGTTATTAATAGATCCATAAAATCTGAATTTAGAAATTCCAAAGCTATCAATAACCTTTTTAGGTAGTGAATATCCCAATTGGATTGTTTGAATTCTTAAAAAAGAAGCATCTTCAACAAAATAGCTTGAGAATAAATTATTACTTGAAGCGCCAGTAGTTACTCTAGGGACTGTATTGCTTGTTCCTTCACCAGTCCAACGATCCAATAGATAATTAAGTTTGTTCAACTTGTTTTCTGTTCTTTCATAATTTCTTATTAGATCATTTCCTACAGAAGCATAAGCATAAGAAATTAAATCGAAGTTTTTATAATTCAAGTTAATATTGAAACCTAAAGTATAATCAGCAATTGATTTACCAATATAGGTTCTATCTTTAAAATCAACTACACCATCACCATTCACATCTTTGTATTTAAAATCACCAGGGGAAGTTGGCGATCCTAAATTTTGAGCAGGTGCTGCATTAATTTCCGCTTGATTTTGGAAAATACCATCGGTTTGTAAGCCATAAAAAACTCCGATAGGTTGCCCCACTTCCATTCTTGTAGGAGGCAATTGGCCAATTGCAAAAGCGCCACCTTCAATATAATTGGTAGAGTTTTTAACCTCCAAAACCTCATTATTGATAGTGGTAATATTAAATCCTAAATCGTATTTAAAATCATTGATATTATCTTTATAATTCAAAACCAACTCGAAACCTGAGTTTTTCACTTTACCAGCATTTACAGATGGCGCTCCAGAACCCGGTGCATAACCACCATTAATTCCAGAAATTGGTACACCATTAATAATTAAATCAGTTCTTGTATTATTAAAATAATCAGCTGTAACTTCTAATTTATTGTCAAATAACTTCGATTCAAATCCTAAATCGATTTTGGTATCTGATTCCCATTTTAAATCTTTATTAGGAATAGTACCAACCGCTACACCTGTAGTAATTACATTATCAAATACATAAACCCCTTCACCTGACAATTGAGATCTGTAGGCATTTGACGGAGCAACATCATTTCCTAATGTTCCATAACTTCCTTTTAATTTCAAGAAATTAACAATTCCATTTTTATTAAAGAAGTCTTCTTGAGAAACAATCCAACCTCCTAAAATAGATTTGAAATAGGCTACGCTGTTATTTTCAGAAAAACTACTTGATTGATCTCTTCTAAAAATGAAAGACAACAAATATTTTTCTTTATAATTATAATCTAAAGTAGAAAATATTGAAGGTCTTTTATAAGGAGTGGATTTATAAGATCCATTAGTTACAATACCAGGTCTAGGTAATGAGTTAGGGTCAATTTCCAAATCTACAAAAGTGGGAGCACCTGCCAAAGCAATATCCGCAAATTCCCATGAATTGTAGGGAACGTTAAAACCGGTTGCAAATAAACCTTCTCCTTTATTTTCAAATAAAGTACCTCCAACTGTCAATTTAAATTTATGATCTTCATAAAATATTTTTTCATATTCTCCAAATAAATCAAAAGTAAAACTACTAAAACGAGTTGCTTTTTGAGAAACACTATTGTTTGTTACATTAAACACTTTTGAATTACCATAATCAATTCTTTTGCTGAAAGATTTTCCAACATCATTTGCTGAATCAAAACCGTATCTAGTGGTAATTTTTATATCGTTAGTTGGTTTGTATTGCAATACAAAATTTCCATTGATTCTTTGTTGGTTATAATTGTTATAGGTGTTTTCAATTTGAGCCAAAGGATTAATTACTTCATTACCAAAACCAGGAGTTGCAGGAACAAGGGTGTAATTTCCATTTAAATCGTAAGGGTTCAAGGTTGCTGGAGTATTAATTGCATTAAATAATACGGAACCAATACCATTTTCACTTAAACTTTTTCTATTGTAATCAGTGTAAATTAAGTTGGTAGAGAAATTTAATTTAGGAGAAATATCAATTCCTAAAGATATTCTTGCATTGCTTCTATCAAATCCAGATTTATCCAATCCAATGATCCCATCCTGAGCAATATTTGAGGCACTTAGCGAATAAGTAATTTTTTCAGAACCACCGGTTAAAGAAAAATCTCTGTTTGAAATTCCTGCTTTCTGAAAAACTTGATCTTGCCAATCCGTTCCTTTTCCTAAACCAGTTGCTATTGGATAAGGCAGTGCTTGACCACCATTTCCATAACTTTCGTTCAATAAAAGCGCATATTCAGTAGCATCTAAAACTCTAATTTTTTTGGTTGTTTCTTGGTAACCAAAATAAGAATTAAATGAAACTTTTACTTTAGAATTCTTCTTTCCCATTTTAGTTGTCACTAAAACAACACCGTTCGCCCCTTTAGAACCATAAACTGACGCTTGGGCATCTTTTAAAACGGTTACCGATTCAATATCAGAAGGGTTTAACAAACTAATATCTCCTTCATATCCATCGATTAAAGTGTAAGGAGCGTTACTTGAATTTGAAGAAATACCTCTAATTCTAATATTAAATCCAGAACCTGGAGCACCAGAACCACTAGTAACAACAACCCCAGCTACTGTTCCTTGTAATGCTTGAGTAGCATTTATTGG
>CAIJFC010000167.1 GCA_903819815.1 uncultured Bacteroidota bacterium | reverse complement strand
CTTCTACAGCAGTTTGATTTTGTGCTTTTAGTAGGGCTGCTTTTTCTGCTAGTTCTTTTTTTCTATCTTCTATTACTTTTGCTCTTGCTTCGGCTGCAGCATCATTGGCAGCTTTTATTTTTGCTGCTTTTTCTTCATTTTCTTTCTTTTTAGCTTCTTCAGCTAACTTTCTCTTTTCTTCTGCTTCCGCTTTTTTCTCAGCAAGTAATTTTTCACGAGCTAATTTTTTATCATCAAGAATTTTTTGTCTTTCAAGCATTTCAGGATTTTCTCTTATTGCATCCTCTTTTGCATCTTTTTCTTGCTGAAGTTTAAGCTGTTTTTTTGTTAACTGCTCTTTTTGTTCCGCTCTATTTAAAGTTCTTAAAACTTGATCGCTAATATCATATCTTTTGGCTGCAAATAACATTGTTAAATCGGATGATTTGTCAAAAATAAAATCATATTTTTTTGAATCCGCAAGATCTTGAACTATTGTAAAAATTTGATCTTGAACAGGTTTTACTAAAACTGATTTTTGTATTAATAAATCTCCATTTGGGCCAAACCTTTTTTGGTTATAATCTAATAATTCCTTTTCCTGAAAAGTAATTTCTTCTTGTTTTTCAGCAATTAGTTCTTTTGTTAACAATACTTGTTCGGCTTTTAATGCTTCTTTTAGTTTTGTTATTTCATTATTTCTAACCTCAATTTCTTGTTTCCATTTTTGCGCTTTAAGCTCCAATTGGTTTTTTGCTTCAGTATAACTAGGAACATTTTGCAAAATGTACTCCATATCTATATAGCCAATTTTTACGCCCTTTGTTTGAGCAAAAGTAAAACTTGTCAATAGAATTGCCAAAAATAGTAAAAATTGTTTTCTCATAACTTAATTTTATTAGAAAATTTATACTTTGATTAAAATTGTTGACCTATAATAAAGTGAGTTTCCCAGCCGTTAGGTTTTGTTAACCCTTGAATAGGTAATGCATCAAAACCATAACCAAAATCAATACCTAGTAAACCAAATGCCGGCATAAATACTCTCAATCCAAATCCAGCAGAACGTTGCAGAATAAAAGGATTGTAATTTTTAAACGAATCATAAGCAGCCCCACCTTCAGCAAAGGTAAGTGCATATATTGAAGCAGATGATTTTAATGTTAATGGATATCTTAATTCCAATGAAAATTTATTATAAACTGTTGCTCCATTTTGAGCGCCTCTGCTATCAGAAGGAGTTAGAGATTGGTTAGGGTAACCTCTCAAACCAATAATTTCACGACCATCTAATGCAAAATTGGCCAATCCATCTCCTCCAACAAAAAATCTTTCAAAAGGAATCATTCCACGATCTTGATTGTAGGAGCCTAAGAACCCAAATTCCCCTAATGATCTAAGGACTAATTTTCCATATATTTTGGTAAACCAATCGGCTTTAAATTTGATTTTATAATATTCCAACCAATCGAATTTTTTCTGATCTACTTTTCCTTGATCGGTGTCAGCTTCAACATAACTATTTGCTCTCACTTGGAAACTAGTTCCGTTTACAACCTGGGCAACTATATAATCACCTGGTGCAACCCAAACATTATTGACATCAAAATATCCTGCTCCTGTATTTGTTGATTTATAGGCAGCTTCATTTCCTAAATTAGCATAGTCTATTTTGTTAAATAAAGAGAATGGAGGAGTAAATTTTGCCGATACACTAAACTCAGATCCATAAGTTGGGAATATTGGGTTTACCCCTTTATTATTTCTACTCAATCCAATAGTGTAAGCTAAGTTTCTAGAGGCGCCGTTTCCGAAGGTAAATAATCCAGTATTATAATTATTTAAATCATAAAATTGAAAGCTTAATGAGTTTGAGAGTACGAAGGAATCATCTGGTACGGTCAATCTTTTTGCTAGTCCAATTGAGGCAGATAAAATGTTGAAACTTTTACTTTTATCTACCGAACCAGTTGCAAAGTCATTTAAAAATTGTTTACTGTAAGAAAAAGAGGTACTAAATTGAACTGGTTTTTTTCCACCAAACCATGGTTCTGAGAAGGACATACTGTAAGTTTGGAAAAATGTGCTCCCTTGTAATCTTAAAGATACTTTTTGACCATCTCCCATAGGTAAAGGTTTGTAAGCTTCTTTATTGAATACATTTCGTAAAGAGAAATTATTAAATGACAAACCTAATGTTCCAATAAAACCACCTCCTCCGTAACCTCCTTGAAGTTCAATTTGGCTAGAACCTTTTTCTACTAAATTAAATTCTATATCAACTGTTCCGGCTGAAGAATCTACGTTTTTAAATTTCGGATCGATAGCTTCAGGGTCAAAAAATCCAAGTTGTCCAATTTCTCTAATGGTTCTAACCAAGTCATCTTTACTGTATTTTTCACCTGGTTTTGTTCTTAGTTCACGATAAATTACTTCATCATGTGTTTTGTCATTTCCTACAACAGTAATTTTATTAAAATAGGCGACCGGGCCTTCTACCACTCTAACTTCAAAATCAATGGTATCATTGGCGGTTTTAACTTCTACGGCATTAATATTTGAAAATAAGTAACCATTATTTTGGTATAAATTAGTGATGTCTTCCCCGTCAGGTTTAGATTTATCCGCTATTCTTTTTTCAAGTAAAACGCCATTATAAACATCTCCTTTTTTTATTCCTAAAATACTTCTTAATCCTTGATCAGAATATACGGTATTTCCTAAAAATTTAATATTTCCAAAGTAATATTTATTTCCTTCTTCAACATTTATATTAATGGAAAGGTTTTTATTTTCTTTATTAAAATAAACACTATCTGAAATTATTCGGGCATCACGGAAACCTTTTTCTTTATATTTTTCTATTATTTTGGCAAGGTCGGCTTTGTATTTATCTTTTATAAATTTCGAAGCTTTTAAAATTCTAATTGGATTGATTTCTTTAGTGTCAGACATTGCACTTTTAAGTTTTTTGTCTGTAAATTTTGAATTTCCATTAAAAGTGATACTACCAATTTTAATTTTTTCGCCTTTGTCAATTCCAACAACAAGTTTAACTCTGTTGTTTTCTGTGGTATCAGTAACTACATTAATGTTGACCTTTGCATTGTAATATCCGTCTTTTTTGTATTTATTTTCAATGTAATTTTTTGTAGTAGTTAGAAGGTTTTCATTGACTACTTTCCCTGGAGTTAAACTATTTTCTTTAATTAAATCTTCAATTTTATTTTTCTTAATACCCGTAAATTTAACCTTAGTTAACTTAGGAAGTTCATTGATATTCAATTCTAGAAAAATACTATCTGCTTTAATTTGAGTAACAAAAAAATCAATTTCGCTAAACAGTCCAAGTTTACCTAATTTCTTGATAGCATTACTAATTTCTTCTCCTGGAACGGTAATATTTTGTCCTTTTTCAAGTCCTGCAAATGTTACAACCGTTTGTTTATTAAAGCTGATTTTTCCTGTTACGGCTACATCGGCAAGTATGTATTTTTTTCCTTGATCAAATGGAATGCGGTCTTGAGCTGCTATTTGAATACTACTTCCGAAAAAAATAATCGTCAGCAATAATTTTATGCTTTTATTTAACACTAATTCTTTATTTAATTTGTTCACTTGTTTTCCCAAACCTACGTTCTCTTTTTTGATAGCTAATAACCGCTTCATATAAATCATTTTCTTTAAAATCTGGCCATAATACATCAGTAAAATATAATTCTGAATACGCTATTTGCCAGAGCAAAAAATTGCTAATTCGATGTTCGCCACTAGTTCTAATTAATAAATCTACTTCTGGTAAATCACGTGTGTAAAGATGCTGATTTATTATTGATTCATCTATGTTGTCTATTGAAATTATATTATTTTTAACTTTAGTGCTTATATTTTTAACAGCATTTATGAGTTCTTCGCGAGAACCATAACTTAAAGCTAATGTTAAAACCATTCTCGAATTACTCTTGGTAGCTTCGATAACTTCCTGTAATTTTTTCTGAGCTGATTTTGGTAATAAATCTAAATTTCCAATAGAATTTAGTCTAATATTGTTGTTTTGAAGTGTTTTTAATTCATTTTTCAATGAATTAATTAACAATTCCATCAATAAATCCACTTCTAATTTTGGTCTATTCCAGTTTTCAGTTGAAAAAGCAAATAAGGTTAAATTCTCAATCCCTAATTGAGCAGAAGCTTCAACAACGGTTCGAACAGATTTTGTTCCATTTTCATGTCCAAATGCTCTTAACAAACCTTTTTGTTTAGCCCAACGACCATTGCCATCCATTATAATAGCTAGATGTTTTGGCAGATTGTCTTTATTAATTGTTACTTCTAAACTCATTTATTTACACAATAACATGGCTTATTTCCAAATGTATACGTCAAAGTAATACCTGAAAATACATACCAATCATTACTATTTATATCCCCAAATTTTAATGGAGCTAATATTTTATTTTTAGGATTGCTCCCGTCTAGGTTGTCAGTCAT
>CAIJFC010000166.1 GCA_903819815.1 uncultured Bacteroidota bacterium | reverse complement strand
TCATTTTGTTTAATTCCGTCAAAATCAAAACCATAAAGTGATGGGGTTTCCGTTGTTGT
Source organism: uncultured Bacteroidota bacterium (assembly GCA_903819815.1). Taxonomy (GTDB): domain Bacteria; phylum Bacteroidota; class Bacteroidia; order Flavobacteriales; family Flavobacteriaceae; genus Flavobacterium. The sequence goes on along the minus strand of CAIJFC010000166.1, from coordinate 2,246 downwards.
TCCTCTTTTAAAATTACCATTTGATAACAAATTTGATATCACCTGCAATCCATATATATAACCACTACAACCTAAATTAATATCAAATGCAATTAACTCTTTTTTTAAGCCAAGCTTATGTTGTAAAATAGCCGATGTAGCAGGTAAAAAATAATCAGGAGATTGAGAAACAAAAATTAACACATCTATGCTTTCTCTTTCCCAATTTAATTTTTCGATTAAAACATTAGCCGATTTCTCACACATATCAGATGTTGCGGTTGTTTTTGAGGCAACTCTTTTTTCTTCAACACCAGTATTTTTGATAAATGAAATTCGTTCTTCTTCTTTAATCCAATCATAATCCATTATTTTCGCTATCTGTTTAGGTACACAAACAGATAGGCCTTTAATGGAGATATGATTAACTGAATTAAACATGTTTTGATAGAACTAGTTCATACAATTCTTTAACTGTATTTGTATCTTTTAAATCTTTTGCATTTAAAATAATATCAAAATTTAAGTCAACAAATGCCACTACAATAAGCGCATAAATAGAACTCCAGTTTTTTATGTCTCTATAGTTTGTGTCAGGTTTAAAAGTACCTGGTTCCACATCCTCAAATTCTTTTTCTAAATTAATTGTAAACTCTTCTAGTGTCATATTTAAAGTTCTATTATTGTTGCGCCCCATGATAATCCTGTTCCAAATCCACATAAAAGGATTTTATCTCCAGGTTTTACTTTTTTTATTTTAATTGCCTCTGATAATGCAATAGGTATAGTTGATGAAACTGTATTCCCTATTGATTCCATGAAGTTAAATATTTTTTCATTTGGTATCCCTATTTTTTTTCCAATTGTTTCAATTAAAAACAAATTAGCTTGATGAAAAATAAACAAATCAATGTCATCTATTAAAAAGTTATTTTTCTCTATCGTTTCTTTGACTAGAGTTGGAACTGTTTTTAATCCAAAATTAAAAATAGAGGTTCCATTCATATAAAAACAGGCATTATTGGTTGTGTTGCCATATTCATCAGTGATATCTTCAAAAGATGAGTCGCTTAGCTTGTTTCTAGCGCCTCCATCTTTTACAATAATTTTATCCGCCCTTGAACCGTCTGTTCCAAAAATAAAATTACCAATATTAGCCAAATTATGAGATGAAATAAGAGTGGCTGCTGCTCCATCACCAAACAAAAAACGAGAACTTTTATCTTGAGGGTGAAAGGTTTTAGTAAGCGTTGATGATGTTAATAATAATACATTTTTACACGCTAATGATTCTATAAGTCCTTTCGCTACTCCTAAACCATAAACAAAGCCACTGCAACCTAAATTAAAATCTAAGGCTCCGCAATTTACGTTTAGTGCTAATTTATGTTGAATAATACACGCTGTTGTAGGCGTGTAATGATCGAATTCTTGGGCACAAAACAGTAAAAAATCAATGTCATTTTTATTGATGGAGTGTTCGGAAAATAAATTTAACGCTGCTTTTACAGCTAAATCAGATGCCGTTTCTTCTCCTGAAACAATCTGACGATTTTGTATTCCAAGCTTTAGTAAATTCCATTTGTTACCAATCGAATCTGGAAAAGAATCAAAAAAATCTTCATTTGTATATGCCTGAGCAGGTAAATGATAAGATATAGCTCGAATTAATGACCCCATAATTTAAAATCAAATATACAATTTTAGCTTGTTTAATTTTACCTCAACATATAAATTTAATAGAATTCATTTACTCAGTAAGAACACATGTTCAATAAATATCTAATCTATTTCTTGTTTTTTATATAAAACATTTATATACTTGTATAAAATTTAAATAAAATGAAAAACCTATTATCTGCCACACTAGTTTGCTTAATTATTTCGGCGTCAAGCTTAATCGCTCAATCTAATATTACTTGGACAATTAAAGATAAATTAGAAAAAGGGGAGATTAAATCGATGACAGTATTTAACTCAAATTTATCAGGATTTTCAAATAAACAAGAAGCAATTAATTTTTGCCAAAAATTAAAAACAAATCCAGAAGTTGCTTCATGTGATATTATAACCAACAATGGTGCTAATTGTGATGTAAAATTATCTATGAAACAACCTCACAACAAGCAATATTATATAGGTTTTGCTCAAAAATCAAACATCGCCAATATTGAAGTTAATGGTCAGAAAAAAACCACAGCTCAAATGTTGCAAGAGATGCGAGACAAAAAGAAATAATCATCAGTTTTTTAAAAACAAAAAAAGCG
>CAIJFC010000165.1 GCA_903819815.1 uncultured Bacteroidota bacterium | reverse complement strand
AGGAGAAGACACCTATTTAGGGTCTAAAATTGCCTTTGCACGAGTAAAAGGGTTCCAAGGAAAATTGGGCGACGTCAATTCGGTTATGGCATGTGTTAAACACTTTGCTGCTTACGGTGCTGCCGTTGGCGGACGCGATTATAACTCAGTTGACATGAGCGAAAGAATGCTTTGGGAAACCTATCTTCCGCCGTTCAAAGCTGCTTTGGATGCAGGTGCGGCAACATTTATGAATTCTTTTAATGATTTAAACGGAATTCCCGCAACAGGAAATCGCTATTTGCAAAGAGATATTCTAAAAGGAAAATGGAAATTTACAGGTTTTGTAGTTTCTGATTGGGGTTCAATTGGCGAAATGATCAATCACGGATATGTAAAAGACAGTAAGGAAGCGGCGCTTTCGGCTATAACTGCGGGAAGCGATATGGATATGGAAAGCAACGCTTACAGAAATAATTTGGCACAATTAGTCAAAGAAAAAAAGATTTCAATTGCCCTAATTGACGATGCTGTAAAACGAATTTTACGCAAAAAATTTGAATTAGGATTGTTTGAAAATCCCTATAAATATTGTAATCCTGAAAGGGAAGAAGCGGCACTTAATAATCCAGAACACACAAAAAGCGCCAGAGAAATTGCAGCAAAAAGTATTGTATTATTGAAAAATGAGAATTCGATGTTGCCACTTTCTAAAACCACCAAAACAATTGCTTTTATAGGACCAATGGTAAAATTAAAAAGAGCCAATCACGGATTTTGGGCAGTTGATTTAAAAAATATTGATTCAACTTATATCGTTTCTCAATGGGAAGGAATCAAAAATAAAATTGATAAAAACAGCACTCTTTTATACGCAAAAGGCTGCGATGTATCTTCTCAAAACAAAGAGGGTTTCGCCGAAGCAATAACAATTGCCAATCAATCTGATGTAGTAATTTTAAGTATTGGCGAAAGTTGGAATACGAGTGGCGAGGCTAAAAGCAAGAGCAATCTTCATTTGCCTGGCGTTCAGGAAGATTTGGTCAAAGCCCTTCAAGCCACTGGAAAACCCATTGTGGTTTTAATAAATGCGGGCCGTCCGTTAATTTTTAACCAGACCGCCGATGCTGTTCCTGCGCTACTTTACACTTGGTGGTTGGGCTCAGAAGCTGGAAATGCCATCGCCGATGTTTTGTTTGGCGATTACAATCCGTCAGGGAAATTGCCAATGACTTTTCCTCGTGAAGAAGGTCAAATCCCGATATTTTATAATCATTTCAATACAGGAAGACCGTCTATAAATGAAGATAAAATTCATAAATCTGCCTATATTGATTTGCCAAATTCCCCAAAATTTCCTTTCGGATACGGATTAAGTTACACCACTTTCGAGTATTCAAATTTGAAATTATCCAAGAATAAAATGAAAGCAAATGAAACTATTGAAGTGGACGTAACGATTACCAATACTGGAAAATTTGCTGGAGAAGAGGTAATTCAATTGTATTTAAGAGACAAAGTAGGTGCTGTTGTGCGACCAATTTTAGAATTGAAAGATTTTCAAAAAATCAAATTGGAAGTTGGGGAAACCAAAATAATCAAGTTTATTATTGACAACCAAAAATTGTCTTTTTATAATGATAAATTAGACTATGAATCAGAACTTGGGGATTTTGACCTAATGATTGGATCATCCTCAGCAGATATTCGCTTGAAAGATAGTTTTGAATTGGTAAAATGAAAAGCTTAATTTCAAAATATTGTATATTTTTTATTGTGTTTTGTTCGCAACAAATCTTTTCGCAAGAACTAATTCCGAATGTAAATAACCAAATGACAACTTTATTAAATGGTGAGTGGAATTATATTATAGACCCATACGAAACAGGATATTATAGTTTTCATCATTATGCTTATGACCAACAAAGAAGTTTTCAAAAAGCTGGGTTTTTTAATAATTATCACGCCCAAAATAAGCAAGAATTAGTAGAGTTTGATTTTGATAAATCGCCTTCAATGACAATTCCTGGAGATTGGAATTCACAAGACCCCATATTGTTTTATTATGAAGGAACTGTTTGGTTCAAGAAATCATTTGATTATGTAATTCAGGAAAACAAACGTCTTTTCATTTATTTTGGTGCCGTAAATTATAAAGCTGAGGTGTATCTTAATGGCGTAAAATTAGGAATTCATCAAGGGGGTTTTACTCCTTTTAATTTCGAAATTTCATCTATTATTAAAGATAAAGATAATTTTTTGGTTGTAAAAGTCGATAATGTTAGGCATAAAGAAGCAGTTCCAACTCTAAATACAGATTGGTTCAATTACGGGGGAATTACCCGCGATGTTGTCTTGATTGAAGAACCAAAATCATTCGTTCAAGATTATATGATTCAAATTAAAAAGGGTTATAAAAACACCATTTCAGGATTTGTAAAGATTAATAATTTTGATAAAACTGCCGAATTTGTAAGCATCAAAATTCGGGAACTTGGCATTAAATATAAAGGAAAAATTGATGTAAACGGAAGTGTAAATTTTGAAATCCTCAATAAAAACATTAAGTATTGGTCACCTGAAAGTCCAAAATTATACGATATTTCCATAGAATATGACAGCCAAATCCTAAAAGACAAAATTGGTTTCCGAACTATTGAAACACAAAACTCAAAAATTTTATTAAATGGGAAATCAATTTTCTTAAAGGGGATTTCTATTCATGAAGAAAATGATAAAGGCGGAAGAGCCAATTCAGAATCTGATGGAATTCGATTGTTAACTTGGGCAAAGGAATTGGGTTGCAATTATGTCCGATTGGCACATTATCCACATAATGAAACGATCATTCGTTTAGCTGATAAAATGGGCTTGATGGTTTGGGAAGAAATTCCCGTTTATTGGACTATTGATTTTGCAAATTTGGAAACCTATAAAAATGCAGAAAATCAAATTACAACAACTATAAAAAGAGACCAAAATAGAGCTTGCGTTATTATTTGGTCTGTGGCAAATGAAACCCCAGTTTCCGACCAACGAAATGCTTTTCTCAATAATCTCATTTCAAAAGCAAAGACATTAGATCCCACTCGTTTGATAAGCGCTGCCTTACTAACCAAAAGTGAAAATCTAAATAATTATGTTGACGATCCAATTGCTGAAAACTTGGATATCGTTTCATTTAATGAATATTTAGGTTGGTATGGCGGAAATTTAGATGATGCTGAAAAGATTCAATGGACTTCAAAATACAACAAACCGGTTATAGTTTCAGAATTTGGAGGTGATGCAAAACAGGGATTTCATGGCGATAAAACAGAACGTTGGACAGAGGAATTTCAAGAATATTTATACATCCAAAATCTAAAAATGATTGAAAAAATCCCAAATATTTGCGGAATAAGCCCTTGGATATTAGTT
>CAIJFC010000164.1 GCA_903819815.1 uncultured Bacteroidota bacterium | reverse complement strand
GCTTAATTTAAATTATGAATGGTTGGATAATTTTAAATCTGATGTTTCGGATAGAATAGTTGATACTTTGGTCGATTTTGGAGAAAATTTCACTATTGAAGAGGAACCAGATTTTATGATTAACTTGGCTGATTCTATATTTAATTTTGACTCAATAAACGAAGAAGCAATGTTTTTCAAATGCAAAGCTCAATATATAATGGGTAAGCACAGTTTAGCTGAAAGTACATTTAAGAAATTTATAAAAGAATATGAAATTCTTTACGGTCAGGAATATGAATATTCTTTTGTTGAAGTGCTCAAAATGAACTCAAAAAAAAACTAGATTCAAAATAAAATTAACGACCAAGAGTTTTAGGAATAAAAAATTTAGTAAATTAATTTTGTCAATGTTTTTAACTTTTACTAAAGTTGTTAATGGTTGCGTTTATACATTTTCCTAAATACCAATTTATTTGCGATTTGATTGCTATATAATCTGGCTCTAGATAAATGAAGATTTCATCATTTGTTTCGTTATTATCCAAATTGTTTTGCGACCGAGTTTCAGGTAAGTACTTTTTTTCTTCAATCTTTCAAGCTGCACAGCTTGTCCCTTATCAGTAATACTGCCTACGTGAATCTCTATTAAAACTGCATCTTGGCATCAAAATCAAGTTAGTTATAATTCTGAAAGTAGTTGATAATCAAAAAATTTATTGTTGCTAAGTCTTTTATTTTTGCTTTAATTCATTGGTCATTGAATAAGGGAAATCGCTTTCGTTAACTCCTTTGCTCTTATTCGGTTCCGAAGACATTATTAAATTAAATGTTCCGCCATTTGTAATATCAGAATGATTCAAATAGGTTTTGGTGTGTGTTTTGCCATTTAGTTTTGCTTTTTGTACATACCGATTTTCTGCGCTATTATTTCCAGCATTTATCACAAATGTTTTACCGTTTTCAAGATTTAGTGTAATCTTTTTAAAAAGTGGCGCACCTAGCACATATTGATTCGTACCTGGTGCAACTGAATACATTCCCATAGCCGAAAAAACATACCAAGCCGAAGTTTGTCCGTTATCTTCATCGCCGCATAGTCCGTCAGGTGATGGCGTGTATAATTTATTCATAATTTCTCTGACATGATATTGCGTTTTCCAAGGTTCGCCAGCATAATTATACAGGTAAGGCATGTGTTGTATAGGTTGATTTCCATGCGCATATTGTCCCATGTTCATTATCAACATCTCGGTAATTTCATGAATCTGTTTTTTGTAATACGAATAATCAAAAGTAGGAGGTGCTTCGAAAACGGAATCCATTTTTTCAATAAACTTAGTTTTTCCACCCATCAAATCAATAAGACCTTGCACATCGTGAAACACACACCAAGTCCAGTGCCATGAGCATCCTTCGGTAAAGGCATCTCCCCATTTATCAGGTTGGAAAGGCGATTGGAAAGTACCGTCTTCGTTTCTGCCTCGCATAAAGTTCACCGATTTGTCGAATACATTTTTATAGTTGTGAGCTCTTTTTGCAAAGGTGTCAATTTCACTTTGTGGTCTGTTTAGCGCTTTTGAAAGTTTCCATATATTGTAATCTGCAAAGGCATACTCCAATGTTCTGGCTGTATTCTCTTTTTTCCCCACATTATAAGGTACGTAGCCTAATTTGTTGTAATAATTTACTCCAAACCTCCCTACAGAGCTTAATGGTCCTTCGTTCTGGCTATTTTTTACTATAGCTTCGAAAAGCGTATTTATCTCTTTATTCGGAATGCCTTTCATGTAAGAGTCCGCAATAATAATAGCTGAATTTGAGCCAACCATACAATCTCGATGACCTGGACTAGCCCATTCGGGTAACCAGCCACTTTCTTTGTAGGCATTTGCCAACCCTTCCATAATCTGGCTATTTAGTTCCGGAAATACGATAGTTAATAGCGGAAATGCTGCTCTGAAAGTGTCCCAGAATCCATTATCGGTAAACATATAACCATCTAACACTTTTCCGTTGTAGGGGCTATAGTGAACAATTTTAGTGTCTTTGTCGAATTCGAAAAACTTGCGCGGGAAAAGCATGGTACGATACATAGCTGTGTAGAAGGTGGTCAGCTGCGCATCGGTGCCGCCTTCAACGGAAATTCTGCTTAATTGCTTATTCCATTCCGCTTTGCCCTTTTGTACTATCTGGTCGAAAGTGTTATCTCCAATTTCTCTTTCAAGGTTAAGTTCAGCTTGCTCCAAACTTATAAATGAAGAGGCGATTTTAAGATTTACCTGCTCGTTTGCTTTTGTTTTAAAGCGGATTATACTGCCCGAATGTTTGCTTTCAACTTCCAATTTATCCTCCAAAATAGTCCCGTCTTCTACCGTAAAGGATTGATCAAAATCCTTATCAACATGTATTACAAAATAATTCTTGAAATTAGACGGAACTCCACCTGTAGCATTACAGGCAAAGCCAATAATTTTACGTTCCTTAGGAAAAACCTTGATATAAGAATTTTTGAAAAATCCATCTACAATTAAATAGGCTTTATTTGTTTGTGGATAGGTAATTCTAAAGCAAGCGGCTCTTTCAGTAGGAGTGATTTCAACTGTTGTATTGTAATTAGCTAAATAGGCTTTGTAATAATGAGGATTAGAAATCTCCGCTTTGTGAGAATACCACGATTCCCGTTTATCTTCGTCGAAAACCAAATTCTCGGTCGTTGCAAAAATCGAAAAAGCACCATAGTCATTGATCCATGGTGAGGGTTGGTGTGTTTGTTTAAAACCTCTAATTTTGTTAGCAGCATATTGGTAGCACCATCCATCGCCCATTTTGTTGGTTAGGGGTGTCCAAAAATTCATTCCCCAAGGCATAGCAATGGTCGGATAAGTATTCCCATTTGATAATTCCTTTTTTGAATCGGTTCCTACTAATGGATTAACATACTTGGTTAAATCCATAGATACTTGTCCATTGATTAGTATGCTTTTAGTCAAAAAAAACACTATTAAAAATTTTAACCTCATTTTAGTTTTTTTTATTATGATGTATTATTCTGTTTTTTTGCAATTTTATTTGGATAGAATAGTAAGTTATTGAATTACTTTTTTTATTCGTTTATCCCCCAATTTTTATTTGGTTGTTTGCCCAATGCCAGTTTAAGAGTACCTCCTTTAGCAAAAATTTCATGGGGAAAACAAAATTTTGTCCAGTTTTTCCCATTTAGTTCAGCACCCTGAATGTAGTCGTTTTCAGGTAGATTATTCATTGTTTTTATAACAAAACTCTTTCCATGATAGTATTTAGTATTGAGCTGTATTTTAATTTCATTAAATAGTGGTGAAGTAATTTCATATTGTGAATTTAACGACGCACCACCATCCATTTGAAACAATCCGATGGACATCAATACCCCCAAAGCGCCCATTTGTCCTTGATCTTCATCACCATTATATCCACCATAAGGTGTAATATCGCCGAACGCAGTTTCTTTTACCTCACGAACCCACTTTTGCGTTAACCAGGGTGCACCGCTGTAATTAAACAGATGAGCCATCTGACACGAAGGCTGGTTTTCGTAATCTACCCAGCTGATAGCATGATTGTTATGGGGCGCTACGAAGTGGTTTGGTTTGGCTTTAACAAAGCTACTATCGAGAAATTGAGCGTATTTCTCTTTACTTCCAACTAACTTGATCAACCCGGCTAAATCGTGGGGAACAAAATTGGTGTAAATAGCGGAGTTGCTTTCACAAAATCCTGGTGAATTAAATGATTCGCCAATGGGTTTAAAATTTGCAATCCAGCTTCCGTCAATGTTTCGTGGGTGCATGAACTGAGTTTGTGGATTCCACAGGTTTTTGTAATTTTCAGCACGTTTATTAAACATTTCAAAATCCGAATTTTTCCCAAGTGCTTTTGCCAATTGACCAACACACCAATCTTGATAGGCATATTCCAAGGTCATAGAAGCACCATCAAGATGCATTCCTTTGCCTTCAATACCTTCGGGCACATAGCCTCGTTCGAGGTAGTAAGACATTCCTCCCCCTTTGGGGTTTTCCCCAATTTCGTAACCGGCACGGTCGCGTATTCCACCTAAGAATGCATTCTTGTAGAGGCCTTCGTAGGCTTTTTGTACATCGTAGTTGCGTATGCCTTTGTTGTAAGCCGAAGCAAAGAACGATGCAGCAGGGTCGCCTATCATTACAAAGGTATAATTTCCTCCCGATGGCCCTCGGGGAATTAACCCCCCATGCTTATACATTTCCACCATACTGGCACAAAATTCATCCATAATCTCAGGATAAACCATCGACCAAAGGACATTCAGGTTCCAATGACTTCCCCACCACGCATCAAAGTTGTATTGGTTGTGTTTGGGCTTCCCGTTGGCTCCAAGTTCAATCTGTCGAATAACTGGAGAATTGCCTGTCATGTCGCAGTATTTTCCATTTACATCACTACTAATTTTACGACCAAGTAAAGAATGCCAGAGATCGGTATAGAATTTGACTTTCTGATTTTTTGTACCGCCTTTAATTTTTATACGGCCCAAATAATTGTTCCACTCCTTGTTCGACTCAGCAACAACTCGGTCGAAATTCCAATGCCTTATTTCACTTGTCATATTCAAACGGGCTTGTTCAATACCCGTGTACGAAATAGCTACTTTCATTAACAATGTATTGCTCTGATTTTTATCGAAATTGACATAGGCTCCAACTCCCTCACCTTGTATGCTTTTCGATTGCAAGTTAGGCAATTGTCCTTTTTCCCAAGTACTAAATTTTGATATTGGTAGGTTAAAGCGTGCTACAAAATACACATAGGTGGGTTTTGACCGACGAATATTAGAGGCCATTACACTGTAACCGGCTATTTCATAATCATTTATTTTTTGTACCATAGCAAAATCCATAGGTCCTTGTCCCAGATGAGCGCCAACATCGAAAATAACATATTTGGTAGTATCTTTCGGAAATGTATATTTATGAAAGCCCACTCTGCTGCTTGATGTCAACTCTGCACGGATATTGTAATCTTTGAGGTAAACGCTGTGGTAACCGGGTCGAGCTACTTCGTCACTATGGCTAAAAGAAGATTTATACGCCTCCATTCCCAAATGCCCTTTGAATTTACCAACCGTTGGCATTACAGGAATACCCGACAATTGCCATTCGTGCACATGCGAAAAACATCTTACTGAAAGAGTGTCATAAAGATATCCTGCTTTCCAGTCGCCTTTTACCCAAGTATCCGGGCTTAAACTCACCATGCCAAATGGTCGGGCGGCAGAAGCAAAGAAAAACCACCGCGATTTATGCGAATCTATAAAAGGATTGACATATTTAGTTAAATCTTGTGCTGTTGCTTTGTACGCAAAGACTTGAACAACAATAGAAATAAAGATTATACTCTTTCTATATAAACGATATTTCATTTTACTTATGCTATTTTATTCGAGATTATATAGTTTAGTTTGTTATTGATACTTGTTTATTTTATGATCAGTTTTGTAGTACTTATTTTTTGGCCCGATTGAACCGAAACCATATAGACAGAGCTTTTCAACAAGCCAGCAGTATTTATATCAATCAAATTTTTCCCTGAAAAATTGGTTTGATAGACTACTTGTCCCTGAAGATTGTAAATTATTACTTTGAAAATTTCAGATTCATTTGCGCCATCCACTTTTATAGTAAGCTTGTCTTCTTTCAATGGATTTGGAAAAACACTAACGCCTGATAAATAAATATTTGTTTCAGTGTTTAATGTCCCATCAGCAATAATATGATCAATTTTAGTGGTAACACTTGCCGTTTTGGTGCGATAAATACGAAAATAATTGATGGCGCTAAAATCTGGTGTACCACCCGTTATTCTAGCAGTACTAAAAGGCAATGTTACCAAATTCCATCCATTTTGCAAGGTGGCAATACTAATATTCCAGTTAAATTCATTTATATCAGCTGCTCCACCACTACCTAGTTCAACTTGATTGCCTGCAGCAAATGAGCTTATGTCCGATACAAAATACCAGAATTGCAGATTTCCGTTTGCTATGTTTGAATCGGTATTAATAGGTGGAGAAAAAACTTTTATAAAATCATTTGTATTTAATCCAACCGATTGTAGACTAGCAGTCCCTACTTTTTTGTCGATACTGTTTAACGTTAATGTGTTCGACGATGTCCAGCCGGTATTCGAATCGCAAGTAGAAATAATTTTATTTACGGGGCGTGGATTTACAGTAATAGCAGCAATAGCATTTCTGCCACCATCCTGAGTAGTTACTGTAATATTGCAAGTGCCTGGTGCTACTGAAGTAACCAATCCAAGCAAGTTAACTGTTGCCACACTGGTATTACTCGAGGTCCAAGTTGTATTTTGGTTTGATGCATTTGCTGGTAAAATCATTGCCGTAAGTTGCTGTTGGTTATCCATTGCAATTGTTGCAGTAGTAGGAGACACCGCTACACTGCTCACAAATATCTGATTAGTTGTAGTAATTGCCGTAGTTGCAGTTCTTCCAACATCTACAGTAGTTACTGTTATCGTAGCTGTCCCAACTGAAACGGCAGTAACCATTCCTGTTGCACTTACGGTGGCAACTGCTGGATTATTTGAGGTCCAAATAAGGTTTTTATTACTTGCATTTGCTGGTGCTATTGTTGATGCTAGTTGTTGCGATGGACTACCTACGCTAAAAGTTAAAGAAGCTGGTAGTAGAGTTATTCCTGTAACTGGAATATTGGCGGATACAAGTTCACCATTTCCGGCCCAACTTGCCAATATGTTGTAAATATTTCCGGTTCTTTGTTCTGGTATTGTGATGTTTGCGACAGCGTTAGCACCAAGCCTGTCTTCCAGTTGTTTGTAATACAGACTTCGTGTATTCACATGAACACCAGCGGGCCCTGATCTTTCCCAAAATCCACGAAAAATAAAACCGGGGTAATTAGCAGGTTTAAATGTAGGAACGGTATATTCAGTGCCAATACTTCCAATTAAAAAATTTTGAGATCCCCTAGAGGCGTCATTTACTAAACCTCCGCATTCGAGATTCCAACCAACCGTTTGTGCTCCACACCAAGCATGACCATTAGATAAATCAAATATATTAATTGCCATATTAGATTGAGGTGCTTTTATATTGTCGAATAATGTGCCGGTAGCCCAACGATAATGAGGACCCAATGCACTCAGTCCGTTTGCGCTATAGCAATCAACAAATACATTGGGACCAGGCATTCTGGCGTGAGTTACAAAATCATGTCGCCCGTAATCGGAATAACAACGCTGAAAAAGAACGCGTGTAGAGCCTGCATCCAAGCTAAAACTATAACGCCATCCACCAGAAATGGTTCCCCGTGGATCAATATACGCACATTCTTGAACAGTGAGATTCATCACTCCCCAAGTCATTACAGCCGATTCGGATGTGCGAGTTACTGTAACACCATGAATCCAACTATTATCCAAAAATCGGGGTCTTATTCCTACCCGCAATCTATTTCCATTACTTGACACCCCGGGACTCCCTCCATCTTGAACCCCCACGATACGCAAATCTTCAACACCGCATTTGTTTAATCGTCCGGTTGTGGTGTATTTTGTTATTTGCCCCCCACCATATAAGGTCTGCATGGGTTGCACTATCGAACAGTCGATGGTAATTGTATTGCCATTTTTTGCAATTATTTTACGTTTAAATCCAATGTTGAAAGCTCCGGCATTTGCATTCCAATAATCACTTTCTCCTGGCGGAGCTACATATAAAATATATCCATTTTCGTCCACTTTGAGATCCGAAAACCAGGTTGCATTTGGAGTAAATTTTACTATTATATTATCTCCTACAGCATAATTACTTGCGTTGGCTACCGTAAATGTTTTTGCACCAGTCCCTACATAATCATCGGTAATGCGTTGCAAATTAGTCTCGGATGTGGATTGAGAAAATGGCTCAAGGGTTATCATGGTGTGATTCAAAGCGAAATCTGAATAAAGAATTGTTCCATCAGCTCCCTGTCCTTCGCCACGCAACACTACTCCGCTGGCCCAAATCCTCAATGCATAACCCATTCCATCAGAGAGCACAGGAATATTTCCATCATTCAATCTGTAAGTCCCATTTTTAAGCAATACCGCTCCTCTAAATCCATTAGCATCAAGTGGCATTGCACAAACCTGGTCAATAGCACCCTGAATTCGAGTTCTGTCTTCGCCTGAAGGGGTTGGATACAATGTCATTTTTACTGGCACTTCTCCAATCGGCGCACCGATAGCACCATCCATATAACCAACATTCGAAAAATCAGGCAAGGTATTATTTTCATTTGTCTGGTAATTATTTGCATAGTTCGCATATACTAGTCTTCCGTTTGTGCCAGGATAAACCAAAGTTGATTCTACTTGCGAATAAGAGCTTAATGCAGTTAAAAATTGAAATACCAAAAATAAATGTTTAATTTTCATCATAAGAATGAGTTTTAAATATAATAAAGAATAAATAATTTGTAAATATAAAATCAATTAATTAAT
>CAIJFC010000163.1 GCA_903819815.1 uncultured Bacteroidota bacterium | reverse complement strand
CAACTCATACAAGAATTGACAGACAAATTATAAAACCGAACCGCTAACAGCAGCTACAAGAAATTGGCGGTTTCGTGCTCCGCAGACACATTTGTGGTTAAAGGAAGTTCAGTTTTCCGCATCAACATTTGTGGTAAAAATCGCCAACTTCTTGTAGCTGCAAAACGTTATCGGATATTTTAGGAACGCACGCCCAAATTCAATAACTTAACGCAACAAATTAACAAAACTACCTTTGTTTTATGAAACCCAAAAAGTATGTTCGATTAACCTATTAAGAACGAATAGAAATAGAAGTGTTATTGAAAGCACCTTTTTTGAAATAAGGTCATGAATTCACCACTTAACGAACATTAAAGCAACAACGAAACGACTACAAATGAAAAAAATTATTACAATATATATTCTACTGACTTGTGGAATTGGATACGGACAGAACCTTGTACCGAATGGAGATTTTGAACAATTTTCGGGATGTCCTACGAACTGGGGGCAAATTGATTCTGCATTATTTTGGATGAATCCCACAATTGTTGGTGCAGGAGGAGGTTCGCCTGATTACTTTAATTCTTGTGCCACTTCTTTCCTTGTAAGTGTTCCAAGCAATCCAATCGGGTTTCAAATACCTCATAGTGGAAATGCTTATGGGGGCATTTTACTGTATCATTTATTTGTAGGTTCCAATATAAGGGAATTTATTGAAGTTCCTTTAGTGTCGCCCTTAATTGCAAATCAGCAATATCATTTTGAGATGTATGCAAATATTAGTGATGATGGAGCAGCTTCAACAGATGCAATAGCTGTGTATTTTTCAGATACTGTAATTTCAGGTGTTAATAATGCGCTTCCGCTCCCTTTTAATCCGCAAATAAATAATATATCTGGTAATTTTTTAGACAGTTTAAATTGGACATTGGTTTCAGGTGATTACACTGCTCTGGGTGGAGAAAGTTATTTAATAATTGGAAATTTCAAAGATGATTCTTTAACCACTACCATTCCTAATAATACCCCTGAAAATGGTTCTGCCCCTGTTGCTTATGCTCTTATAGATGACGTTTCATTAACATTAATTACAGGCACTAATAGTTCAAACGAAATAAATATTTTTGAAACATTTCCTACATTATTTCCCAATCCTGTTACAGACAAACTAAATGTTCAAATAAATAACAACGAGCAGACAGAAATAATTCTTTACGACCTTTCATCAAAAAAACTATTACAGCAAACATTTACAAACACAACAACTATAAACACAGAACAACTTGCAAAAGGAATGTATCTTTACACTTTGCGAAACAGAAACGGAATCATTAAAAACGGACAAGTAATAAAACAATAACCCTTGAAACACTCGACACGAAAGAAAACATCCGATAACACGGGTTTAGCTTCGCTGATTTTCAATTGGCAAAAGTGGCGGTTCAGTGCTTCGTATGACAGTTTTTTGTAAATTTGAAGTTAAGTGCTTCGTATGAATATTTGTGGTGAAAATCACCACCTTCGCCAAGCCCGAAAACGTTATAAGCCATTTTAGGGACCGCCTCGTACTGAAATAGGTTGACCAAAACTTAAACAACCTTTGGTTAACATGGAAACACAAAAAAAAGACGCCAGTCGAAAAAGACGAGGCAAAGAAGTAAGTTTTGACTTTAAATTATCTGTCATTGACGAAATCAAGAATGGCCGTATTTCAGCTAATTACGCATCAAAGAAGTACAATATATCTAGAAGTACGATTGCTTATTGGATAAAAAAACTTTCTAACTTTAACGCAAAATCTAATGGTATGAGTAAAGATCAAGAAATTAAAAAGCTTAAGGAGAAAATAGAAGAACTGATGTTTGTCAAAGAGTTCCAGCAGGACATGATTGTAGAGTTTGAAAATATCACGGGCCAGGAACTTTCAAAAAAGTTTTTACCCGAACACTTGGCCAACGAGATACAGCGAAAGAAGAAAAAACTTTTAAAATAAAATGGCTGTATCAGGTGTTCGGGATAAGTAAGCAAGCTTATTATAAGCGTATAAGCGCATTTAAAGAAAAAGAGATGAAGAAGGAAGTTGTGCTTCAGAAAGTAGCAGAAATACGCAAGGAAATGCCTCAAACGGGCACCGTAAAGCTATGGGAATACCTTCGACCAGAGTTACCGAAAGTTGATATTAAAATGGGTAGAGATGGATTAAATAATTTGTTACGAGATCAAGGTTTACTTATTCGTAAAACCAAACGCTTTCATATCACGACCGATTCTAATCACTACTATTACACCTCTCCAAATAGAATCAAGGAAATAGAAATAACACATGCAGAACAAGTATTTGTGACAGATATTACTTACATCAATACCGATGAATGTCATGCCTATTTAGCATTGGTTACAGATGCTTATTCGAAAAAGATAATGGGCTGGAGTTTGGAAGACAACATGAAAGTAAGTATGGTAAAAGAAGCATTAACAATGGCTCATAAAATGACCATATTTAACCACGAAAGCATTATTCATCATAGTGATCGAGGCAAACAATATTGCTGCCCAGATTACACCTCCTTTGCAGGAAATAAAGGTTTTGTGATGAGTACAACACAAAAGTACGACCCATATGAAAATGCAGTAGCAGAAAGGATTAATGGAATACTAAAATATGAGTTCGGATTAAGAAAAACATTGCCAAGCATCGCAGTAGCCAAAAAAATGATGAAGCAAGCCGTAGACATTTATAACAATAAAAGATTGCACTGGAGCTTAGATTTAGCAACACCGCAATCGGTTCATTTAAAATATAACAAACAAAAATACAAAAGCTATGCAACAACAAAAACCTAATTAATTATCTTTGACAAGTTCAAGTGAGGATGGAAACGAGCAATGCTGAGGAGCAACTCGGATAGTGCCAAAACCTTGTTCGCACTGAAAATGAAATGGGAGCACAGCTCCCACTTTATTCTTTGAAATCATT
>CAIJFC010000162.1 GCA_903819815.1 uncultured Bacteroidota bacterium | reverse complement strand
TGCAATAAATTGTCTTTATTGATATTATCAGCATTTTTAGACGTGCTGTATCCCATCGCTTGACGGTTCAATCTTTTAGAAATTATTTTTTCAATTCCATCAAAAGCACCTCCGGCTATAAACAATATATTTTGGGTGTTTACTTCTACAAATTTTTGGTCCGGGTGTTTTCTGCCTCCTTTTGGTGGCACATTTACAACCGTCCCTTCTAGCAATTTCAGTAAGGCTTGTTGAACTCCCTCACCAGAAACATCTCGAGTAATTGAAGGGTTATCGCCTTTTCGGGCAATTTTATCAATTTCGTCTATGAAAACAATTCCTCTTTCAGCTTTAGCCACATCATAATCGGCAGCTTGAAGTAGGCGTGTTAAAATACTCTCCACATCTTCTCCAACATATCCAGCTTCGGTTAAAACAGTTGCATCAACTATAGCTAAAGGAACATCTAGCATTTTTGCAATGGTTTTAGCAACCAATGTTTTCCCGGTACCTGTTTGACCCACCATGATGATATTGGATTTTTCAATCTCCACTTCATCGTCTAATTCTTGTTGCATCAATCGTTTATAGTGATTGTAAACAGCAACTGCCATAACTTTTTTGGTTTGGTCTTGACCAATAACATATTGATCAAGAAACGCACGAATATCTTTTGGTTTTCTAAGGACTAAATCACCAACATTAGATTTTACATTAGATTTTAATTCCTCAACCACAATGCCATTCGCTTGCTCAATACATTTATCACAAATGTGCGCATCTATTCCAGCTATCAATAAATTGGTTTCTGGTTTTTTTCTTCCACAGAAGGAACATTCTAATTTTTCTTTTGCCATTTTAAATTGTTTAAAGTTTAAAAGTTTAAAGTTTAAGGTTACTCGAGCAACCTTAAACTTTAAACCTTAAACTTGTAACTGCTATTTTTAACCTCTTCTCAACACTTCATCTATCATTCCGTACTCTTTTGCTTCATCGGCAATCATCCAATAATCGCGTTCTGAATCCAAGTGTACTTTCTCGAAAGTTTGCCCTGAATGCTTAGAAATTATTTGGTACAATTCGTCTTTTAGCTTTAACATTTCACGCAAGTTGATTTCCATATCGGTAGCAACTCCTTGCGCTCCACCTGATGGCTGGTGAATCATCACTCTTGAATGTGGCAACGCCGAACGTTTTCCTTCTGCTCCAGCACACAATAAAACAGCTCCCATTGAAGCGGCCATTCCAGTGCAAATTGTAGCTACATCAGGTTTGATATATTGCATGGTATCATAAATTCCTAGACCCGCATAAACGCTACCGCCAGGAGAATTGATATAAATTTGTATGTCTTTTGAAGAATCTGCGCTTTCTAAGAACAACAATTGCGCTTGAACGATATTCGCAATTTGATCGTCAATTCCTGTTCCCAAAAAGATAATTCTATCCATCATTAATCTTGAAAAAACATCTAATTGAGAAACGTTTAAATGGCGTTCTTCAATAATATAGGGAGTCATCCCTTTTGGAGTCATTGCATTTACAATTTTATCGTAGTACAAATTATTAACTCCTTGATGTTTTGTAGCAAACTTCTTAAATTGCTTCGCCTGTTCGAGCGCAGCTCTCGGGTCTTTACCGTAATTCATTTTGTTTAATTTATAAGTTAAAATAATGCCTAGATTCTGTACAAAGTTAATGCAAAGCATTAAATAAAAGAGTGCCAAAAAATAATTTTCTGACACTCAAATATAATTCTTTTTTATTGTTTATCAATTAAGACTTACTAATCTAGGATTTATTCTCCGTAAAAAGCAGCAATAAATTCAGGATAAGTCACTTTCTTTTCTTTAGCATTTGCTTTTTCTTTGAAAAGAAGTAATAATTTTTCACCTACCACTTGATCAGAAAGTTTTTTAACTTCTTCTTGGTTTGATAAAACTCTAGCTACAATTCCTTGAACCTCTTCATCGGTAGGATTCATTTGTCCGAATTGTGCCATTTGTTGTTTGATTGACTTAGCGGTAAATTGTTTTAAATCTTCAAATGTAACTTGGATATTGGATTGACTTAATGCTCTACCTTCAATTAATTGGTAACGCAATCCTTTCTCCGATTTTTCGTATTCAATTGCAGCCTCTTGTGCTGATAATTTTTTCTCACCAACGGTTTGCAACCATCTTTTTAAGAAATCAGCAGGTAAATCAAATTTGGTATTTTCAACCAAAAAATTAGTTACATCTGATAATAATCTTTGATCTGCTTGTTGAGCAAATTGCACTTCAGCATCTTCTTTAATTTTAGCTTTTAGATCGGCTACTGACGATACGGTTCCAGGCCCAAAAAGTTTATCAAATAACTCTTGATTCAATTCAGCTAGTTCAGTTCCATTGGTGCTTTCAACAGTAAAATCAATGTCAATTGCTAATCCATGTACCTCGTCATGACTCACTTTTAAAATGTCCATCAATTGATGATCGTCATCAAAAAGACCTTTTGTATTAACAGTTACCACGTCACCCGCTTTTTTACCAACGAATTTTGCTCCTGTTTTTTTATCTTTAAAAATAGAAATATTGAAGGTATGTGGTGCGTTAATTCCGTATTCAGCATTGGTAAAAGTTCCCGTAATATCCGAACTTTCTTCAACAACAGTTTGAGGAATTGGTGTTCCAAATTGTTTTTGGATACGAACCACTTGCTCGTCAATTAACTTATCATCTGCCCTTACAACATATTTAATAATATTGTTTTTTGCTTCAAGATCTAAATCAAAATTTGGAACCAATCCAATTTCGTATTCAAATTCCATTTCTTCATCATCCCAAGGAAAATCGATATTTTCTTTTGCTAATGGAGTACCAAGAAGATTCAAACGCTCTGATTGAATGTATCTTTCTAAAGCTAAATCAACCACTTTTTTAACTTCTTCAATTTTAATTGCTCTTCCGTATTGTTTTTCAACTAAATCTCTAGGCACAGCACCTTTTCTAAAGCCTTTTACAGTTGCTAATGGCATTTTTTCATTGATTCTTTTTTGTACTTGTCCTTTGTAATCCATGTGAACTACTTTCAATACAATTACTTCATTTACATCATTTATTGCTACTCTTTTGATATCCATTTTCTTTCTTAATTTACATACTAAATTTGGGTTGCAAAAATATAAAATTTTTGCAACCCAAACAAGTTTAATTACATTGAATTTATTTAAAAAAGACCCGTTAAATCTTATAAAAAAACGTCTATTTCAGAAGCCAACTTAATGTCTTTATCCGTTACACCGCTTGCATCATGAGTTGTTAAACGGATGTTGACTTTATTGTAAACATTAAATAATTCTGGATGGTGGTTCATTTTTTCAGAAACGACTCCAACTTTTACTATAAATCCAAGTGCTTCGGTAAAATTTTTAAACTGAAATTTTTTCTCAATACCTTCTGAATTAAACTGCCAATCGTTTAAATTTAAAAGCAACGGCGCTACTTCTTCCTTATTGTATTTTTTCATTACAAATTTTTTTACAAAATTAGTTAAAAAACGCGAAATTGTTTTCTACATTAACTTAATATGTTACTTTAGTGCCTCAAAAAATTAATACCCTTGAGCGCCTCTTTTTCATTCAAAATATACTCTTCCACTTCAGAATTTCCAACCAATTGGAATGATTTTTCTGCAAATAATATTTTCTTTTCAAAAGAGTATTTACATATTTTAGAGGTTTCTTCGCCCAATAACATTTTAAGTAATTTCATTGGATTATTCCAAAATGAAAAATTAGTTGGCGTTGCATTAACGCAATTCAACAATTTAAGCTTGGTGAATTCTTATGGCGAAAGAGATAATTGTATAAAAACCAAAATTAGAACTGTCGTTTTCAAAAATTTTAGCTCCAACGTACTTGTAGTAGGAAACAATACTTTAACTGGGCAAAATACGTTTTGTTTTTCAAAAGAAGTTCCCGCAAAAGACTTAATCAATTTACTCTATAAAGCGGTGGAAGAATTACAGAAACAAATTGAAAAAAAAGGGCAAAAAGTGCACCTTGTGATTTACAAAGATTTCCCTGAATTGCAGGTTCCTTTATTCGAATTACCTGAATTTAGTTCATTTTACAATTTTACTACACAGCCCAACATGCTATTTTCTATTAAAGAGCATTGGAATACTTTTGATGATTATGTAACGGATTTAAGCAAGAAATATCGTGACCAATTTAAACGAGCCCGTAAAAAATCGGAAGGAATTACCAAACGAAAGTTTTCAATAGAAGACATTGAAAATTATAAAGAGCGGATTGTCGAATTGTATTTAAATGTTGCGAAAAAAGCCACTTTCAACACTTTTTATCTTAATGATGATCATTTTGAGGTTTTCAAAAAAGCATTAAATGATAAATTTTTATTTTACGGATATTTTAAAGACGAAACTTTAATCGGATTCAATACTTTGATTAAAAACGGCAACGATATCGACACCTATTTTTTGGGGTATGATGAAAAATGCCAACGCGAGAGAATGTTGTATTTGAATATGCTTTACGATATGATTGCGTATTCTATCAATAAAGGATTCAAACGAATTGTTTTTGCTCGAACGGCATTAGAAATAAAAAGTTCAGTTGGCGCAAATCCAGAGGTTTTACATGGATTTATGAGACACAACAATCGTTTTATCAATTTATTTATCCCAAAATTATTTCATTTTTTCGAACCTAAAATGGAATGGACAGAAAGAAATCCTTTTAAATAAACTATAGGATATCAATTTCTTCCTGAACTACTTCCCAATCAAAAAGTAATTGTTCTAATTCGGCTTTCTTTTTATTGTAAGCGACAAAAAAGTTGGCGTTTTCAATGTGCTTATCAAAGTTTGAAGCCACCATTTTATCGTCATTTTGAATGTCAATTTCCAACTGTTTAATCTGACTTTCAATTTTACTTAAACGGTTGTAAAGTGCCTTGTTTTTCTTCTGATCTTCATAGGAAGTTTTGTTGTTTTCTTTTACAGAATCTTGTTTTGCGACGTCTTTTTTCTCCACTTCACGCATGTTTTCTAGATTTCGTTGTTCAAGGAAATAGTTTACATCACCCAAATATTCTTTGATTTTTTGGTCTTTGAATTCGTAAACTAAATTCGACATTCCTTGAAGAAAATCTCTATCGTGAGAAACCAACAAAAGGGTGCCTTCATATTTTTGTAATGCGGCTTTTAGGACATTTTTAGATTTAATATCCAAGTGATTTGTAGGCTCATCCATTACCAAAACATTGATAGGCTGCAATAATAATTTACACAATGCCAATCGGTTTCTTTCCCCTCCAGAGAGGACTTTTACCTTTTTTTCCACATCATCCCCTCGGAATAAAAAGGAACCTAACATGTCGCGAACTTTAGAGCGATTGGTGTCATTGGCAGCGTCTTCCATTGTTTGGAGCAGCGTAATTTCACCATCTAAATATTCTGCTTGATTTTGAGCAAAATAACCTACTTGTACATTATGTCCTAATTTAATTTCCCCTTGAAATTCAAATTCGTTAACTATAGCTTTAATAAATGTCGATTTTCCTTGACCATTTTGACCAACGAAAGCAATTTTACTTCCGCGTTCTACTAACAGAGAAATGTCTTTTAAAATGGTTTTATCGCCGTAATTTTTAGTCACTTTTTCAGCTTCAATAACTACTTTTCCTGGCACTTTTGAAACTGGAAAAGAAATATTCATAACTGAATTATCATCTTCATCCACTTCAATACGTTCTACTTTGTCTAGCTTTTTGATTAAAGATTGCGCCATGGAAGCTTTGGAGGCTTTGGCACGAAACTTCTCGATTAGTTTTTCGGTTTCTTCGATTTTCTTTGCTTGGTTTTTTTGGGTAGCCAATTGTTTTTCGCGAATTTCATGGCGTAATTCTAAGTATTCAGAATACGGTTTATTGAAATCGTAGGCTTTTCCAAGAGAAATTTCTATAGTTCTATTGGTCACATTATCCAAAAACATTTTATCGTGGGATACAATTACCACCACTCCAGGATAATTTCTTAGGAAACTTTCCAACCAAATGATACTTTCAATATCCAAGTGATTCGTAGGCTCATCGAGAAGTAAAACATCATTGGATTGTAATAACAATTTGGCCAATTCAATCCTCATTCTCCAACCACCTGAAAAAGTTTCCGTTTGGTTATTGAAATCTTCTCTTTTAAATCCTAAACCTAGTAGAATTTTTTCGGTATCTCCTACATAATTGTAACCACCTAATAATTCAAATCGATGGGTATAATCAGATAAATCTTCAATGATTTGGCTGTATTCCTCACTTTCATAATCGGTTCGAGTTACCAATAAATGGTTTATTTGCTCCAGCTTTTTCTCTACAATTTTAATTTCTGTAAATGCTTCATAGGCTTCCTCCAATACGGTTCTTCCCTGTTCAAAATCGATATCTTGACGGAGAAAACCCAACCTAACTTCCTTTTCTTGTGAAATCACACCCGAATCGGGAGCAAAATCTCTAGCTAATATTTTTAACATCGTAGATTTTCCAGCGCCATTTTTCCCCACCAAACCCACTCGGTCACCAGCCCCTAAACGGAAGGTTACTTCTTCAAATAAATAAGTACCTCCAAAGGAAACTGATAAGTTATGTATATTAAGCATTAATTAAGATTTTATTAAAATTGTATGATTAAATTTGCATACCAAAACTGGTAATTTAAAATTTTTTGCAAATGTTAAAAAAAGGATCCAAATTAAATAGTATTTTAACAGGAAGTTGTCCTAAATGTCAAAAAGAAAGCATGTATAAGGAAAAAAATAGGCTTAAATTGACAAAAATTCTATCGATGAATGACTATTGTGGGCATTGCGGTTTAAAATACCAGATTGAACCTTCCTTTTTTTACGGCGCAATGTATGTGAGTTACGGATTAAATGTGGCTGTTGGAGTTGCCGTTTTTATTATATCTTATGTGTTTTTTAATTCTAGTTTGAAGCAAGCTTTTATTGCAATTATTATTTCAATGGTAGTTGCTTTTCCATATGTAATGCGATTGTCTAGAAATATTTACATCAATCTGTTTGTGACTTACGACGAGAATTTCAAACAATAACTACATTTTCTTATCGTATCTTTTAATATCAATTGCTGTATCAAGGGGTTTTTGATACTCAATTGAATCAAATAAAGCGATTGCCAATGATGGTCCTAACATTACGCCTCGAGTTCC
>CAIJFC010000161.1 GCA_903819815.1 uncultured Bacteroidota bacterium | reverse complement strand
TTTCATTCTATAGTCAGGGCGTGCTTTCCCGTCCATAATATTTTGTAGTTTTTTCTTTATCAATTGTTTCTTTAATGATGAAATTAAATCGGTAAATAAAATACCCTCAATGTGGTCGTATTCATGTTGGATCACACGAGCTATCAAACCATCAAAAACTTCTGTTTTTACAACAAAATCTTCATCACAATATTCTAAGGTTATTCTTTCGTTTCTAAAAACATCTTCACGAACATCTGGAATACTTAAACAACCTTCATTAAAACCCCAGATTTCTCCTTCTTCTTTTATCATTTTTGCATTGATAAAAGTGCGCTTGAAATTTTTTAATTTCAGCTGCTCTTCTTTTTCCAATTCATCATCTTCACCAAAAGCAGAGGTATCTACTACAAATAAACGAATACTCAATCCAACTTGAGGAGCTGCAAGTCCAACGCCACAAGCATTGTACATGGTATCATACATGTTGGCAAGAGTCTCCTTTAAATTCGAGTAATCAGATGAAATAAAATCCGCTACTTTTCTTAAAACTGGATCGCCATATCCTACAATTGGTAATATCATTTAATAATTATTTAATATCCGAAAAATGAAATTCAGATAATTTAACTTATAATAGTTGGCAAAAATAACAAAAAATACAAGTTGATATCGGTAATTAACAAATTATATTTTATTAAGATTCAAATCGGTTACTAAATAATTTAAAACAACATTTCAAACTATTATTTCAATATAAGTAAACTATCTCAAATAATCTTGTAGCATTATTGTAGCGGAAATTTCATCCAATAGTGCTTTATTTTTCCTTTGATTTTTATTCAAGCCACTGTCAATCATAGTTTGAAATGCCATTTTTGAAGTAAATCTTTCGTCAACTCGAACTACTGGCATATTTGGGAAAAAGCTATTGAATTTTTTTACAAAAGCGGTAATTATTTCAGTGCTTTGAGAGGGTTCACCATTCATTTGTTTGGGTTCGCCAATAAGTACTTTTTCCACATTTTCTTTAGCGAAATAATCCTTTAAAAAATCAATTGTGGTAGCTGAAGGTATGGTTGTTAATCCAGATGCAATTATTTGCAATTCATCTGTAACTGCAATTCCAGTGCGTTTTTGTCCG
Source organism: uncultured Bacteroidota bacterium (assembly GCA_903819815.1). GTDB lineage: Bacteria > Bacteroidota > Bacteroidia > Flavobacteriales > Flavobacteriaceae > Flavobacterium. Next base: position 1,794 of record CAIJFC010000161.1, on the reverse strand, counting down.
TAATCTATTGCGAGAATTCGAGGCATTTTTTAAATATTTATACAAATATAATCAAAGTAAATGAACTTAATAAGTTGCTCATAAATTGATAAATAAAATTCAATTATTACATTCATGAAAATAAACAAAAAAGTTATCTTTGCGTAAAATATTTTAAAATGAACAACTTACAAACTATTATAGAACAAGCTTGGGACAATAGAGAATTGTTAAAAGAAAATACAACTACAGACGCGATAAGAAAAGTGGTTGATTTATTAGACATAGGATCCTTGAGAGTTGCCGAGCCAATTGGTGATAAATGGCAGGTTAACGAGTGGATAAAAAAAGCAGTTGTTATGTACTTTCCTATCCAAAAAATGGAAACTTTAGAAGTGGGTATCTTTGAATATCATGATAAAATTCCATTAAAAAAAGGGTATGCTGAAAAAGGAATTCGTGTAGTTCCAAATGCGGTTGCCAGACATGGTGCTTTTATTTCAAAAGGGGTAATATTAATGCCAAGTTACGTTAATATTGGGGCTTATGTTGATGAAGGGACAATGGTTGACACATGGGCTACTGTAGGAAGTTGTGCTCAAATTGGTAAAAACGTACATTTAAGCGGTGGTGTTGGAATTGGTGGAGTTTTGGAACCCTTACAAGCGGCTCCAGTTATTATTGAAGATGGCGCATTCATTGGTTCAAGATGCATTGTGGTTGAAGGAGTTCATGTGGGTAAAGAAGCGGTATTAGGTGCGAATGTTTGTTTAACTGCTTCCACAAAAATTATTGATGTTACTGGTGAAACTCCTGTTGAAATGAAAGGTTATGTACCTGCTAGATCTGTTGTTATACCCGGAAGTTACACCAAAAAATTTGCTGCAGGTGATTTTCAAGTTCCATGCGCATTAATTATTGGCACTCGAAAACCATCAACCGATTTGAAAACGAGTTTGAACGATGCATTAAGAGAATATGATGTTGCAATATAATTTAGAAATTCCATCAATAATCTAAACAAATAGAAATGATATTAAATTCCATTAACAAGAAAATTACATCTTTTTTTAATTTGTCGTTTTTTAATAATCGAATTATTATTATTTCATTATGGTTGGTGATTGCATTACTATCTGTTTTAGTCAAATTAGATATTAATGATATCAACAATTATAAAATTTTCAAAAATGTCTTTTTTCACACGATAGACAAACTGCCATTATACAAAGAATATCCTTTAGAATATTTCGATCACAACCATTACGGACCTATTTTTAGTATAGTAATAGCTCCATTTGCAATGCTACCAGATTATATAGGGATACCTCTTTGGTCTTTATTTAATGCCGGAATTTTGGCATGGGCGATCACTCAGTTACCATTAAAATCAACACAAATAAATGCTATTCTTTGGATTTGCTTGCATGAACTATTAACCACATTACTTGGATTACAATTTAACCCATTGATGACCGCAATTATTATTCTGTCTTTTGTAAATATCGAAAAAAAGAAAGATTTTTGGTCGGCATTTTTTATTGTTTTAGGAGTTTTTGTAAAATTATATGGAATTGTAGGACTGGCATTTTTCTTTTTTTCAAAGAATAAAATTAAGTTTATACTATCACTATTTTTCTGGAGTGTAGTACTATTTACATTACCGATGTTAATTTCATCTCCTGAATACATTATTCAAACCTACCAAGAATGGTTTGCAAGGTTAGTTGAAAAAAATAACGAAAATGCAGGCTTAAATTCCTATCAAGATATTTCCTTAATGGGTATGGTTCGTCGTATATTTCAAGATAGCTC
>CAIJFC010000160.1 GCA_903819815.1 uncultured Bacteroidota bacterium | reverse complement strand
CGGCAAAAAATACTAATAATCCAAAGAAAAGGATGTTAAACCAAACATTTGTTGATAATGCATTTAAGGCGTCAGCACCAAAAATCCAGGTGACTAACAACCCTAAAACAACGTAAATTAATATAATTGAAATTCCATAGATAATTGCGTTTCTAATTCCTTGGGCTTTGTTTTTACTTTGCTTCGTAAAAAAACTTACCGTCATTGGAATCATAGGAAATACACAAGGCGTTAAAAGTGCAGCAAATCCAGATAAAAAAGCGATTAAGAAGATGGCAAACAACCCTTTTTCATCTTCCTTTTTAGGTTCTTTTGGTGTTGGTTTTTGAGTTTTTACTTCCGTTTTAGCAGTAGTTGTTTTTGAATTGGTATCAATTACTATTGTGTCTTTAACTTCAGAAACTAAAGCTGTTTCAGTTATTTTAGGGATTTCAAAAACGAATTTCTTATTTTGGTTAATACAAACCTCCTTGCAAGTTTGATAATCAATAACCACTTTAATAGACGAAACTTTTGAGTTTAAAATCTTTACTTTTTGAGTTAGAACTACTTTGTTTTCAAAGAAAATTTCATCTACTTCAAAAACGGAATTAAATTCTTTTTTGGTTTTGCTTTCTTTCGTTTTACCAACCAATACGTAATTCCCTGCACTTTCAGAATATTGAATACCAAGTGGAATTGGGCCTCCATCTGGAGTGAATTGAGAATACAGGTGCCACCCAGCATCAATTTTTCCTTCAAGAATTAAATTAAATTCAGTTTCAGAAATTTTTTCTGTTTTTGATTTCCATTTTACAGGATCTAAAATTTGACTAAATCCATTAGTGAAAATCAATAAAGCTAAGAGTGTAAAAAGTATTTTTTTCATAATTGTATGGCTATCTGTAAACTATTTGTTGTTTTAGTATCGATTTTAAATCTTTCGTCTTGGCGAATTCCAATTACCCAAACAATATCCTCATTTGAATATAAAATCCAGGTATTTTCCTTTTGCAAAAGCGACAATTTCTCATCTTTGAAAAGTTTGCTCACTTTTTTTGATTTTCCATCCATTCCAAAAGGTTGAAAAACTGCCCCTTTTTCGTAACGTTTTAATGATAATGGAAATTTTAATTTGTCAGCATCTACAAATATAATGGAATTATCCTTAATCGAATGGTGATATTGGTTTGAAATAGTAAGTTTTATAGGAAAATTAACTTCTTTTTGATTTTCCTCAATGTAATAAATTTCTGAGGATTCCTTTTCAATAATAGGGGCTAAAATAAGTGAATTCCTATCTTTTAAAAGTCTGAAATGAGTTGAAAATACCTGTTTCCCTGATTGAGAATCAACTAAATCATAAATATCATCCCAAGCCGAAAAGCAATATTCTTTAAGCCATTGGTATAAATAGGATTTATAATTGGGCAATTTTGTAAGTTTTTCAATATCAAAATGAATCTCATCTTCAATTTCTATTGCCACTTGCTGATAAATCATAATCGTCGCATCTTCAACCATCGCTTGCGCTTCATTCAAATATTTTTGTGAGTTTTGAAAAGACGATAAAAAACTAGGATTCAATTCCTTTAATAGTGGAACTAAATCGTGACGAACTTTATTTCGTAAATATTTATCAGAGGCATTACTACTGTCTTCACGCCACAGAATTCCATTTACAGCAGCAAAATTTAAAATTTCTTCTCGGCTAAAAGCCAATAAAGGACGAACAACCGATTCGTTTTGAGCTGGAATTCCAGTAAAACCCTCCAATCCAGAGCCACGAACAAGGTGAATTAGGAACGTTTCAATGTTGTCATCGGCGTGATGAGCGGTTAAAATATAATCGTAATTATGGATTTCAAGCAATTCATAAAACCAATTGTATCTCAATTCACGAGCTGCAACTTGGGTGGAAAGTTTATAATCAGACGCAAAAGATTGAGTGTCAAATTGGGTTGTAAAAACGGGAATAGCATTTGCGTCAGCATAATTTTGGACAAATAACTGGTCTTCAAAACTCTCCATTCCACGCAATTGAAAATTACAATGGGCTAAAGCGATTTCGAAATTTAAAGACTTAAATAAATGAGCCATTACCATACTATCCAGTCCACCACTTGTTGCCAATAATAGCTTTTTCCCAGATAAAAAGGAAAAATTATTGGTAAGATAGGATTGGAATTTATCAATCATAATCAAAAATAGTTATTTTAAACAGAGGAATAAAGCAAAATTAAAACTAATTGCAATTCAACACTTTAATCATGGCATTGGCTTTTAATAGACATTCTTCATACTCTAATTCTGGAATTGACAAGGCGGTAATGGCGCTACCAACAGAAAAAGAAACGTAATTGTTTGTACTATTGTATAAAATACTTCGGATAACAACATTGAAATCAAAATCACCATTTGGGGTGAAATATCCAATGCTACCACTATACAAACCGCGTTTTGTTTCTTCCAATTCTTCAATAATCGTCATGGCTGAAATTTTAGGAGCGCCAGTCATACTTCCCATTGGAAATGATTTTTTAATTACCTCTAATGCAAAATATTGATCATCTACAATTGAAGTAATAGTTGAAATCATATGGTGTACTTGTAAGAAGGAATAAACACCACATAATTCTTCTACTTCAACAGACCCTTTTTTGGCTGTTCGAGACAAATCGTTTCTAACTAAATCGGTTATCATAATATTCTCGGATCGTTCTTTGGGATCGGAAACTAGGGTATTCTTAGAAATATCATCATCAATATTATCTAAATATCGCTTTGAAGTTCCTTTAATTGGCTGAGAAATAATTTTATTTCCTTCCTTTTTCAAATAGCGTTCTGGAGTTGCAGAAAGTAAAAAATGATTGTTATTCTTTAAAAAAGTAGCAAAAGGGGGTTTTGAAATGTCATTTAATAAAAAATATTTATCTAGCGGATTGATTGTGGTTTCTGCGAAAAATTCCATACAGAAATTAGCTTCATAAATGTCCCCTTTATTAATATACTCTAACATTTTAGCCACTTTTTCAAGATAAAAATCTTTAGAAATTCGATGTTGAATTTCAATTGGATTTGAATTACTAATTGGTAAAATCTTAGTTTCAAGAATTAAGTCAAAATCTTCCTCTACTTCATCATCACACATAGAAAGATATTGAATCTGCAATTGATTGTCTTTCAATAAAAATAACTTCTTAGGCTGAAAGAAAAACAAATCAGGAAAATGCAATCCATCAAAATTCGACGAATTTAATACTTCGGTATCGTTTTTTAAATCGTAGGACAAATAACCAAAAATCCAATCTTTTGAGGTTTGTTGGTATTGCTTTAAATCTTCAAAACCGTTGTGATAATCGGTATTTATTGAGGTGAAAGCATCAACTGCAAGAATACAATCGTAATTTGAATATTTCTGAGGATAGTCATTACTATCTAAATAAACCACTTCTCGGAACTGTTGTGCCCAAGTTAAAAGTTGCGATTTAATCAACGAAGTATCGGAAATTTCCTTGTTAATTGAAGTTCTCAAATTATTAGTTTATTAGTACAAAAATAGGTAAATTATGGGAATTAAAATTAGATTATTTGATAGATATTGGATACAAAAAAAGCTCCGAATTACTTCGAAGCTTTTGCATTTCTGGGTGGCTGACCGGGTTCGAACCGGCGACCCTCGGCACCACAAACCAATACTCTAACCAACTGAGCTACAACCACCATTTTTAACGAGTGCAAATATAGGGCAAAGTTTTTTGTTTTGCAAAGGAAAAAAATAAATAATTATATCAAATCCCCTAAGCTATTGACAGCCAAATATCTTTCAACAGTAAAACCTTCAGCGTATTCTGTACCAACTAATCTCCCTAATTCACGAGAACGATTGTGGATACTATCTAAAAAGTTTTTGGTCGCAATTGGCGTTTCAGGTTCGTTTGAATTTGGGTTGTAAAACTGGGAGCTATAGGCTAAAATAGCCGCTTCTTTTTTATCAATAAAATTAGAAATATCAACCACAAAATCAGGCTCAATATTTTTCCATTGGATATAATGATACACTAATTTTGGACGCCAAGCCTCTTGTGGAGTGTTGTTAGACATGGTTTTTATTTTTACTAAACCGGATAAAAAACAAGCGTCAGAGACTAATTTACTTCCTTTTGCATGATCAATATGACGGTCGTCAATAGCATTACAGATTACAATTTCAGGTTGGTACTTTCTGATCATTTCGATAACTTTCAATTGGTGATTTTCATCATTTATAAAAAATCCATCACGCATATCTAAGTTTTCACGAACCGAAATTCCAAGAATATTAGAAGCAGCTTCCGATTCTTTATTTCTAATTTCAACCGAACCTCGTGTACCTAATTCACCACGTGTTAAATCGATAATTCCGACTTTTTTACCTAAAGAAATTTCTTTGGCTAGTGTTCCTGAACAACCTAATTCTACATCGTCAGGATGAGCGCCAAAGGCAAGTATGTCTAATTTCATAGTAGTACATTTTTTAAAGTCATTGCTTTATTTACTGTTTCAAACCATTCCTTTTCAGGGATGCTGTCTTTTGTAATTCCACATCCAATATATAAATGAGCTTTGTAAAGCTCAGTATTGTTTTGAATTTGCATGCAACGTAAATTTACATATAAATCAGTTTCAGTAGTGTTATTGTAATTAATTTCACCTAAATATCCAGCGTAAAACTCTCGATTATAGCCTTCAAATTTATTAATAAAATGGACCGCTTTAATCTGAGGCAAACCACAAACTGCGGGCGTAGGATGTAAAAGTAACACTAAATCCCTCAGGTTGGTATTATTATGAATAATTCCTTGAATTTCTGTTTTAAGGTGCAATAAATTACCCGCTTTTATTGTTTTTGGGGTTGAAATTTGAATTTCGCAAACCGATTTACTTAAAATTTCTACAATATAATCGGTAACATATTGTTGTTCGTCTTTTTCTTTGTTTTGCCAAATTACCTCTTCACTACCTTTATACAATTGTGTTCCCGCCAGAGCTACTGTTTGGAATTTATTCCGATTTACTTTCAATAATGTCTCTGGAGTTGCGCCCATCCATAATCCGATTTCAGGATGAAACCAGCAATAGGTAAATGCAGAAGGATAACTACTTGCTAATTTAATAAACAATGAACTTAAATCGAAATTGGGTAAGTCTATTATTTCTTTTCTTGATAAAACTACTTTTGAAAAAATGCCATTTTCAATTTCTTGAATTGCTTTGGCAACAATAAATTCAAAGTTGTTTTTGTCAGTTTCATTTATATCGGATTGAATTTTGGAATTTAAAATGATTGATTCAGAAATAAAATCAGCTGAAATTTCTTGAGAATTATTTTTAGGAATTAAAATCTTTTTATTTGTATCAAATGAAGAAAAAACGAAACCCGATTCAGATAAATTTTGACTAAAAATTAATTGTCCGTCATTTTGAAAAAGTCCATTAATTAATTCAGTGTTGGGCTTTTTATAAATTACAAAGGGTAAATTATCCTGAAAATG
>CAIJFC010000159.1 GCA_903819815.1 uncultured Bacteroidota bacterium | reverse complement strand
TTCAGGCACTAATTGTAAGATGATATTATTAGGAGACACCGCTCAATTACCGCCTGTAAATCTTGATATTTCTCCTGCATTAAATATTGACACTTTGGGAATGCATTATAACAAAGAAATTAAGCACATTGAGTTTGATGAAGTCATGCGTCAAGAAGAAAAATCGGGAATTTTGTTTAATGCTACCGAGCTTCGTGAAGTTTTGAAGGAGGAATTGTATGAAAGTTTTAAATTCAATTTAAAAGGATACAAAGACATCATTCGCTTAACGGACGGATACGATATTCAGGATGCCATAAATTCTGCTTATAGTAATTATAGTATTGAAGATACGGCATTTATTGTTCGTTCCAATAAAAGAGCCAACCAATACAATGAACAAATTCGAACAAGAATATTAGACAAAGACAGTGAATTGTCTACAGGTGATTTTTTGATGGTGGTTAAAAACAATTATTTTTGGCTTAAAGATTCTGATGAAGCTGGTTTTATTGCCAATGGTGATATCATAGAAGTGTTAGAAATATTTTCGATTTTGGAATTATACGGATTTAAATTTGCCAAAGTAAAAATAAGAATGGTCGATTATCCCAACCAAATTCCTTTGGAAACGGTTTTGTTGTTGGATACGATAACTAGCGAATCGCCATCACTAACCTATGAAGAATCAAACAAATTGTATCAAGAAGTGCTATTGGATTATGAAGGCGAAACCAAATATAAAAAGTTTCAAAAGGTGAAAGAAAATGAATTTTTCAATGCACTTCAGGTTAAATTCTCCTATGCAATTACATGTCATAAATCCCAAGGAGGGCAGTGGAACACCGTATTTATCGAGCAACCTTATTTACCAAATGGTATTGATAGAGATTATATCCGATGGCTTTATACCGCAATTACGAGAGCAAAAGACAAGCTCTATTTAATAGGTTTTAAAGACGAAAATTTCGAAGAATAGTTAGAATTATAAAATCATTTGTAAGTTTGTATTTCAAAAGTAAAACATGAAAGTAATAGCAGTTATTCCCGCAAGATACGCATCGACAAGATTTCCCGCTAAATTAATGCAAGATTTAGGAGGTAAAACGGTTATTACTAGAACCTATGAAGCAGCTGTAAATACCAATTTATTTGACGATGTTTTTGTGGTCACCGATTCTGATTTGATTTTCAATGAAATTGTATCTCAAGGTGGAAAAGCCATTATGAGTAGTAAAGAACACGAATCGGGGAGTGATAGAATTGCAGAAGCGGTTTCCAATTTGGAGGTTGATATTGTAATTAATATTCAAGGAGATGAACCTTTTATTGATAAAGATTCTCTTGCAAAACTGATTCAAGTTTATAAAAATGACAGTAAAGGCGAAGTTGATTTAGCCTCTTTAATGCGAGAAATCACTGCTATTCAAGACATTGAAAACCCGAATAATGTAAAAGTAGTGGTGGATCAAAATGGATTTGCATTGTATTTTTCAAGATCGGTGATTCCTTATCCACGAGAAAATAATGTAGGAGTTAGATTTATGCAACATATTGGAATTTATGCATTTAGAAAACAAGCC